>PCSZ01000015.1 GCA_002786495.1 Candidatus Uhrbacteria bacterium CG22_combo_CG10-13_8_21_14_all_47_17
ATCCACCAGTCTCAGCATGAGCACATCACGATAATCTTCTTTTAATCGTGAAACGCGCTCTACGATCAGGGCAAGATCTGCTTTTGCCTCAATAAGGCGTTTCCCCTTATTTTGGTCTGAAAGACGATCCTCATTATCATAAGACGTCACATCGAGAGAAAATGTTACACTTTGTTCTATAGAAATAGTCCTGGAACTAGCCCGGTAATAATCAACAACCAAGTTTCTCGCAATGCGATAAAGCAAAGCTCGAACATTTGTAATACCCTTTTCTTCCTGGACATACTGCCAAAGACGAAGAAAAGCCTCTGAAGTAACGTCCTGAGCTGCTTCTTTGGATGGGAGTTTTAACAAAACAAACCGATAAATGCGTTCGATATATCGGTCGTAAATTCGGCCAAATGCGTCTTCATCGCGTTTGGTTCGAAGTCTATAAAGTTGGAACTGATCAATAAGATTATCCATGGGTAGGGCTTTTGGCGCATGGGTTCAACTCCCTTTGCCAAAAAGGCCTAAAACCTCTTCTCCAGAAAAAGGTTTGTCGGACAAATATACTGAATATCCCGTTTAAATACAAGCTTTGCACATTATTTTGGATATACTATTCCTGTGGAAAATCGTTCTGTTTTATTAACATAAGTCCAAACTAATCTAGACAAAACTGGATAAAAGTATAGAATAGAAGCTCTATGACAAATGAAACGGAGGGAGTTATTCGAGTAAGCGTAAGTGAAGCGGCACGCTTATTTGGTGTCAGTTCAAAGACTATTCGTCGCGGCATGGCGGAAAGCAAGATTCTCTACATCATTGTTCGTGGAAGATACAAAATCAGTTTCGCGAGCCTCGTGACCTGGTCACAACAAAGTATTAAAACGAGGACAAAGAGAGACCGGGATGGCATCGGCCAATGGGTGGAACAATGGCATATTCGAAACACGCTCTACTCCCCTCGCCTGCCAAAGAAGAAAAACAAAAACAGTTCAGACAAAGTCTGAACTGTTTTTTGTAAAATATTCTTAGGCTACAGACACCTGCGTGAGCAAACGCGGATCGCCGGTTAAGCTTTCATTGTAAACACGCAAGGTATCGTCCACGCGATCACCGGAATCATATTCACGAATAAGATGTTCGTAAGCCGCATCCGTCATAGCCTTTCGTTCCGCTTCCGAACGATTCGCTAAAGTCACAAGACCTTCTGCGAGATCTGCCACATCGAGCGGCTTCACGCTAATCATGTGACCATCAGTTGCTTCAACATTCGGCTCAATATTGGTCGCAACAACCGGACGCTTATACGCGGCCGCTTCCATAACGGCAACGGAAAGTCCTTCGCTAGACGTCGGAAAAATATGAGCCATAGCATGCGCTTGTAATGCCGCCAGATCTTTTCCGAACTTTTCTCCAAGCATGGTAACGCCAGGGACTTCTGCCGCAAGGCGACAAAGCCAGTTTGTGTACTGGTCCGTCCACACGCCGCCACCGACAAGAATAAGCGAAACATCACGAAACAGATCTGGACGCTCAAGCCTAACCTTTCGATAGGCTTCAATAAGCACATGAGCCTGCTTATCCGGAATCAATCGTCCCACGAACAGTAAATAAGCATTCGGCTGCAAATCATAGTTTGCAAGACGTTCTACACTATCCTCACTCTGTGAAGGGAGCGGAAATGGATGCGGAATATAAGCCGTCTGAACGCCGAAGTCATTCATACAGTAACGCGCAAGCGTTTCGCTTACAGCAATAGTCTGATGAGACGTGTGACAAGCGAAGTATTCACCAATACGAAAAGCAAGCTTCGCAAATCCGCCCCATTTGGAAAGTGTTCGGTCAATACAGTGAAAAGTAACAATAACTTTTGCTTTCGGATGAAGAATGCGCGCGATTGGCGTAAGCAAAGCAATACCGGTTCCATGAATATGAATAATATCCGGGCGCTCTTTGCGCGCCGCTAAAAGCGCCGTAAAGCTGTGCGTAATCGCATCAAGATGTTTTGTCCGAATACCGGACGTTAATATCTGACGCACGCCTTTCAAATCAGATTCCTGCTCTCCGACATACCAGTCGCGTCCAAAGACAACGACATCTTGTCCACGAGACGCCAAACCGGACGCCAAGATTTCAACATGGCGCTCAATTCCACCGGAACGGGCTGGAAGGCCTTTTTGGCCGATCATGGCAATAGTCATAGACATAGGTTTAAAAACAAAGAATAACGAACCTTTATATCAGAAAATGTCGATCTTGTCAACCGTAGAAAGATAGAAAAGTGCTAAGATAAGCGAGTTTTTATAAAATACCTTCAATCCAAACGATATCCGGTTCTGCATTGGGAAGCAGTAAAACGGCAACCGCATCCGCTTGATAACGAATAGGCGGCCTTTTTTGTACAAAAATCCACATTTCAATAGCACGCGCCATATGGCGAAGTTTCGTTGGTGTTATTGATGCTTCCGGATAGCCAAAAGCCAGCGAACGTCGAAGTTTTACCTCAACGAAGTGCACTTCTCCGCCACGCTCAACAATTAAGTCAATTTCTCCAAGACGATGCAACCAATTCTTTTCAAGCAAGCAAAAGCCCTTTCCCTCTAAAAAATGCAGAGCAATCTCTTCTCCAAGTCTCCCCTTCTCTTTGCGTGCATAGGTCATCTATCCACTCCGTTCCATAAAATAAAAACGGGCGCAAGCCCGTTTTTATTATTTCTTCTTTTTCTTTGGCAACCATTTTTCGTATTCCATACGTTCAGCTCGTGCTGCGCGCCTTTGCGGCAAGTCCTTAAAATGATAGCGGAGAATAGTTACTTTCCAGAATCCAAATCCTGCAAGCCAAACCAAGTACAGAAAACGCATGCTAAGAATCGGGATCTGCTGCCAAGAAAAAACATAGAGAACCAATCCGGAAAGACCGGCGGAAAACAGAAACTCCGAATAACGCATAAGAAGGCGCTTCATTTCTTTGGACAAGCCTTTAGAAAAAACGCGAAAGGCATAGAGACCTATTCCAGAAAGAAAGAGAGCACTCATCAAAAGAAAGACGAGATGATCCAGCATCGGAAAAAACGGTCCGGGGAAGCTGTTAAACCAGTAGGAAACTTTTAGAAATACGGGAAGCTGCATAATGATAATAAATTGAAGAATCAGAACTCAGCCGGATTCATGGACTCGACAATCGGCTCCCTTACATCACTACGTTTATACACGAGCGCATAATGGCAGTCTCCGGGCTGGAATTCATCCACAAGCGTTAGATCGGGGCAAAGAAGAATATCCTTTGCCTGATCGGGGGCAAGACGCTTATGTTCCGGAGGTCCGATAACGGTCTCACAGGCGAGCCATTCAATAAGAAGAATATGCCCGCCGGGCTTTGTAAGTCGAACCGCTTCAGCAACAAGGCCGTCGCGATTGCTCGAAAGGTAAAGGTTATTAGCCACTATCGTCAAGTCG
>PCSZ01000070.1 GCA_002786495.1 Candidatus Uhrbacteria bacterium CG22_combo_CG10-13_8_21_14_all_47_17
GAAGTTTTGCGGGCAAGACACTGAGCGCTTCTTCCTTTAATGCGGGTGGAATAAAAAGATAAACATCCGTAATTACATACTGCTTTGCCGCATTTGCAATACTCGTTTTTAACTCCTGCAGAAAAGCACGATTTTCTTCGCGACGATCCAATTCTCGAACAGAACCGCTGCGCGTATTTCGACCTTCTGTCCCCTTTCCCCCGCTTGAACGCAAACTTGTTTTGAGAAAACCTTCCTTATCTGAATACTTCGGTTTTTTCACGCGAAAAGAAGAAATCTTCTTTATAGAACCGTCTCCGGCAAGATACAGCATGCCATCATGAGATCCGGTCGTAATAAACAGTACGGACTGATTTTCAAACATCGGTAGTCCTTTTTGGATTTTCATACATGCCTATAATAGTCCCTTTGTCGCTTCACGTGAACTGCTTCGAAAAAAGATCTCTACAAAAAACGTAAAAGACTTTCGTAGCGAAAGAAGGTGAGATGTTGATACACGAAGGCGATCCAGGTTCCAAAGCTATTAGTCACAAGAAGGAAGCCTAACAGAATAAGAAAGACGCCCGCCAATTGAGAAAGGAGCTTCATGTGTTTCTGAAATGGTTTCAAAATCTCAACCGCCCGCCCAATAAGAAGCGCAAGAAGTAAAAACGGAATGGAAAATCCGAGAGAGAACACAAGTAAAAGAAACGCTCCAGTAAAAGCCGTGGCGGATGTCGATGCTAAAAGTAAAACGCTCGCAAGCACCGGCCCGATACAAGGCGTCCAACCAAAAGCGAATGTGGCGCCAAATAACAAAGAAGAAAACGGCCTCCCGGGTCGAAGCACACCTCCAAGAGGAAATCGTCTTTCTTTGTTCAGAAAAGCAAGCGCCTTCCATTCAAAAAGATCAAGAAGATAGACACCGAAAAGAATAACAACCAACCCGCCGATTCTTGCAAGCCACACGCGATACGGCGCAATAAATGAACCCGCGAGACCAAAGGCTCCGCCTAAAATAATAAAAACAGATGAAAAACCAATAACGAATAAAACGCCATTCAAAAAAATACGCCAGCGAACCTGTCTCAATTTTTCCTTGTCGCGAATTTCGGTAAAAGAAATGCCGGAAATAAAACCTAAATATGCCGGCACAAGCGGCAAAGTACAAGGCGCGAGGAACATAAGAAGCCCCGCTACAAACGAAGGGACAATGAGCTGCAATGACATGCGCCCATGATAGACGTGTAAAGCAAAGTTTACAAGATTTGTACAAAATGCTAGAAATAGGTACACTAAAACCCTATGAAAAATACTCTTCTCCGCTTTGCTGCGGCCCTTACCCCGATGCTTGCCATCGGTTTTCTTGCGAGTCCGGCACTCGCGTACGCAATATTTACCATCGGTGCACCGACACCATCCGCAATAATTGTCTCTGTTCCAACCCAATTCAGCTCCACCTATTCAGCTTCTGTGGGCGGATCCAATGTCCATCACTGTAATCTCTCTCTTGATGGCACGAACCAAGGAGCGATGACGCTTACATCCGGTACAGCGACCAAAACCATAACCATCACGACAGCCGGAACGCATGAGGTGCGCACGACTTGTTACGATAAGCTTGAAACCTATAGCGCCCACAACCAAACAAACGTGAGCGTTTCCGCCGACACCTCCGCACCAAGCCTCTCTCCTTTTTCTTTTACCCCAGCGCTCAGCGCAGGAACGCCGACTACCATTTCAACCTATTATAGCGAATCGGATTTCGGCTCCGGAATCCAGAGCTGCATATTAACCGTAGACGGTATTGAACTTTTACTTCCTGGAAGCGGACTCATGACTCTTTCCGGAGGCATCGGATCTTTGACGGGTACAGCAAGTAAAGATCACACCTTCGCATCCAGCGGTAGTCACCCTGTTGTTGTGGAGTGTTCTGATCGTGCAGGAAATACTGAAACGCATACAGAAACAGTCACCGTGCCCATTCCGGTAGACACAATCACTCCTACCATAGGAGCGATTAGCCCAACAACGGCAACCGCAGCCGCTTCCACAGCTATTTCCGCGAGTTTCTCTGATAATATTGGTGTAACTGCCTGTACACTCCATGTAAACGGCGTTCTCGCTGGAGACATGACGCGTGCAGGAACGACCAGTGGATCAGCATCTATGGATTACATCTTCCCAAGCGCAGGAAGCTATTCCACTCAAGTAAACTGCTTCGATCTTGTGGGGAATGTTGGTATGAACACGGGAACGGTAACCGTCACGACGGCGAGCACCGCGGACACGATTTCTCCTACCGTTTTAAGCATCAACCCCAGCTCAGTAACGACGGGCGCAAGCACCCTGCTTTCCGCAACCTTCGCCGATAACGTAGGCGTTAGCTCTTGCCGGCTCTACGTAAACAGCGCGCTTGTTGGAGTAATGGGTCTCTCCGGAACAACCGCCGGTACCGCAACAGCAAGCTATACATTCCCAAGTAATGGAAACCATTCTGTAAAAGTAAACTGTTCAGACGCAGCCGGAAATACTGGAACATATACAAGAACCATAAGTGCCTCATCTTTAAGCTCCACAAGTCCATATGCTCTTCAGCTCGTGAAGCTCGCATGTCCAACTTACGGGATCATTAGCGTAAACGATCCTTGTAAAGCCGTTTACTATGTTGGGATAGACGGAAAGCGCCATGCTTTCCCGAATGAAAAAGCGTATTTCACCTGGTATACAGGCTTCGACGGTGTTTTGAGCCTCGATAGCAGTACACTCAGCTCCATGCCGCTCGGAACAAATGTCACCTATCGCCCAGGTGTACGCATGGTGAAGTTCACAACGCTCGGTCGCGTATATGCTGTTTCCCGCTATGGAACGCTACGATGGGTTGCTTCCGAATCGGCTGCGACATCACTATACGGATCCGCGTGGAATACGAAGATCGACGATATCTCCGATACCTTCTTCTCCGATTACACATTCGGCGCCGATATCAACACCGCCGCCGACTTCAATGTCACCAGCGAAGCCAGCACTGTTGCAAGCATCAATGTAAACTTGTAAAAAGAACAAATAAAAAAACGGGCTGAGCGCCCGTTTTTTTATTTGTTTCATTTAATTGGATACTGTCTTTGATGCGTCCGCAGCAAAAGCCGCTTTTAAGGCAATCCGTGCCGCTTCAAGCGTTATCTTGAAATCCGCAAAGGCCGTTGCATAAGCTTCTTTGCGTGAATGGGCATATGCTTTTGCTTGATCCCCCACGCGCGTCAGACTCTTTCGATCATTCTGAAATTGCATACGCGCCGTTTTAAGATCCGCTTGAAAAGCGGTGCGAATCAATTCCGCATCATCTCCTGATTTGCAGAGCGTAAGCGCTCCATCCGCCGCTGTTTGTACAGCCGCACGAAAGTTCGCCGCCGCATCGCTGGCACTCGTCTTCCAGTTATCCGCCGCCGAGCGCATCTGCGCTTTAAATGTTTCATCCGCTGCACGAAAAGCTTCACGGCGTACCGTTACAGCTGTTTCCACTGTCATTTTGAATTCGACAACAGCCGCTTTCCGCGCATCCGTTTTTGCAAGCGCTTCCAGCTTCGTGAATTGCGTATTTCTATTTGTATTCTCTTTGTCTTGCCATGTCTTTGTATGGTCCAAGCGTTCATTGCGCAAACTTTCCAAGCGATCTTTCTGCGCGCCCTGATTTGCTTCAAGCCGCTTTTGTAATTCTGCATAGCGCGTTTCCAACAAACGCACGCGATTTTCAAGACCGGTACACACGCGCGCCCGATCCGCTACGCTCGATGCCTCTGGTTTTGCACGAACAGTTGCAGATGCATCAAGGCGTGTTTGCGCCAGCGCGCTTGAGGGAACGCATAAGCTCGCCGTAAGCGCAGCGACGGTAAGGTTTTGAAGAATGTTATTTGATTTCATAATCTGATTGGCTATAGGTATCAAGACCAGCGCTATCTTGCTGAAAAACTTCTGCGTCCGCGCTCGCATCCGATTCCACGGTCGCCGATGTTTCTGCATCATTCAAAATAGCATTCACAGAGGCATCAACTTGCGCTTCCGGCATTACTGCCGGCTGTGTAGCGGGCGTGTTTCCAACTCGTGTTTGTTCTGGAGCAGCCTGGCAGCCTTGGCCAAGAAGAACAAGCAATGCGACTGCGCTCAGAGAAAAAATAAGCTTTTTATTCATAGGATGTATGAAGTGTAAGCTATTTTCACACAAAGCTAAAACGTTCTAGATTTTTCTCGCGTTATGCGCCTAATGCAGAAGAGCCTGTCGTTGCTTAGGACGGCAGCCCCCGTCGCCTTTTTTACAATGTTTTTTTTACTTGCACAATATGTCGCTTCATCGCTTTCCAGCGTTTCACTTAGTGCTCATCCTCCTTCGGCGAGTGCCCTCCAACGCACAATCGTCGATGCTGCGTGCTGATCAAAACAGTGTTCAGCTTATCCTGTTGAAACGTAACCTACGTTTTCCCATCAGGACCAAGCGGGGCAACACCCGCCCACCGGAGCCGCTCTAGCCTCTTTTGCTTCAGGCACTCATTCAATGGCTCTCAGCAAGACGTGTCGAGCGACTTCTTCAAAATGCACTTCTGCGCGCGTTATGGCCTCCCCGCCGATCACGAGAAGGCCATGCCCGCCAAAGCACTCGACGGCAACGTGGCTCATTGAATTTTGTGCGAGGTAAGCATCAAGAATCGCGTCGGAGATCTGTCCGCAAACTTTGTCTGAATGTCCGGAAGTTACGCTTTCAACTGTATAGATTGATGGTGAAACACAAAAAAGGTGAAATAAAAAATGGACTCTCCCCGAAGGGAAAGAGTTCTTTTTATAGGTATCTTCCCCCTCGGGGACGGAATTTGCACCTTGCATACAGCAAGTTTTTTATAAGACTTTTTTCTTCCCTACCCGGGCAAGAAAACGATAAAACCATCCGGAAGCGTTCTGATTATAAATTCGCGGACACCCCTTGCAGGCCCTCATTTTTCCTTCGACGCGATAGGAATCACAACAAACTATTTTGATTTTTTGACGGCCAATGAGAACAAGAAAATTGATCCAATAGCGTTGGAGTTTTGGACGATCGCGGAAGTCGGAAGGGAGAGAGGTCATAGGTTTATACCTTGATAAGCAAGGACAATAGTCAAAACAAATATAGCGAATGTTAAAAAATCATGATGCCGTTTGTCCAACCTGCTGTTTTATTCATTTTTTTAACCTCATCGCGTAATTCACGTATTGCTTCATTGTCTGGTGAAGCAGGCCCGGATACTCCAAATGGTGACATATTGATTGTAATCAATTCGCTTCAAAGAAACCATCATCAATTTCCTTCATTTCTAGTTTTGTCCGAACTTGAACACCGACGTCATACTTGATCATTAAATCTGCCAGCCGATCGCCATCGATGAGAACAATTTTGTGATCATGCGCATCCTTCGCTTTCCTAATAGCTGAATCATCAAAGGTCGAGGTGGTCACAAAAATGTCCTTGCTCACATCGCCGCTCATTGCGCCAATAAGGTCGGCGTTCAGGACAGTCGCTATTTTCACGAGCGCATCGGGCACATCAAGAAGCTGCCGAAACGGTTTCTCGGAAAGCACGTGACGCATAAGGACTATCACAATCGCATCGGGACGATCGAAGAGCTCCAATTCGGCCGAAGTGGCCTCATGAGCTGCTTCGTTAACTGGGGCGAGCATTCGTCATGGGCGGATCTCAAGAAGTGTATCAATGTCGCATAACCTCACTGGCTCCGGTTGCAAATCCTGCAGCCAAAGCTTTTCTTTTTACAGGATTGACCTAAGGCTAAAAATCCTCTAAACTTTCCGCACATTCCGGGGTCGTCTAATGGTAGGACCGCGGCCTTTGAAGCCGTTAATCTTGGTTCGAATCCAAGCCCCGGAGCCAATAAAAATAACCCCTATTCGGGGTTATTTTTATTACTCCTTAAAGCCATTTCGATACGCCACCATGATGCGAACAGGTTCCGCTTCTATGTTGACTGAAGCTATAGGTTCCATCCCGACACTGAGCCGTCGCCCCTGACGGAGCCGAAGGAGCTAAGTAAGGACTCGAGACTGTATTTCCATCTACATTGACATAGGTTCCGTTTGGCGCCGAACTTGTAATAGCCGAGGTTGGAGCTGGAGCCGGCGTTGGGTCAGCGACAACGGGCTGAGTTTTAACAGCAGGCTGCGTAACAACAGGTGCTGTAATGATCGGATCCGTTACGAGTACAGGAGCGCTTTGCAACGGAACAGTTTGCACTTCCTCTTGCGAAGGAACAGCGGCAGCTTCCGACTCAGTTTCCTGAGGCGCTTGCTCTACAGTCACCGAATCTTCGATCGCCGCTTTTGGCTTTTCCGCAGGAACGACAACTGCTGCAGACGAAGTGACGTGGCTTTGCACCGGAACGCCCTGGGGGACCTGAGTCGACATATCGCAACCTTGCCCCGTTACAATGAGAAATGCTGCAAGAACCAATGGAAATAAAGTCTTTTTCATGTATTTTATTATAGCCTATTTGATCCACAAATGACTAATTCTCACAATACTAACGAAAATGGAGACCTCGACGTATGGATTTTCTCAAAAAATCCCCCGTGCTACCATAGAAGCAATATGCTATCCAGACTCTTCTCTTCCCAAAAAGACATCGACAAACAAAAAGCCCTCGAAACCCTCATCATGCACAGTTCCCCGCGTCTTGAGTATTTCTTCCTAATGTTCCTCTCCATCCTCATGGCCACCTTCGGCCTTATTCTTAACAGCTCCGCGGTAATTATCGGAAGCATGCTGATTGCACCGGTACTCTTCCCTATTCTCGGAATAGGCATGGGCGTTATTCTTTCAGATGGAAAACTCATCGGACGCAGTTTTTACACGCTCTTAAAATCCATTTTAATTGCGATCGGATTCGCTACACTGACAGCGCTCTTTCTTATGACGAATACCGGCATCAACGGATCCGAAATTCTTGAGCGCGCCTCCCCTTCTTTGATTCACGCCGCGATCGCCATCGTCGCCGGACTCGCGGCTTCCTTTGCGCTTACAAAACCAAATCTCTCCGTTGCCTTGCCTGGCGTAGCTGTGTCGGTTGCACTCGTTCCTCCACTCGCGGTTACGGGCATTGGCATTGCAAAATGGAATTGGCCGCTTATCGCAGGATCATTCGGCATGTTTACTGTAAATGCCCTGGGCATTTTATTCGCTTCGATGCTGGTCTTTTCCGTTTCGAACTTCTATGTAAAAAGAGGCGCTGCTGAGCGCGCCATTGAAAAAGAAGATAAAGAAATAAAACGCGAAGAAAAGGACGCGGAAAAAGTGGCCGCTAAAGTCGCGGAAAATATTTCTGGAAAGTAGAAACCTACGCGTGACAAAGTTTATCGCTTACCAGCTTCGATAACTTCACTTTTAATCGATTCATCGCGCGCGTTCTACGCGCGCTTTGTTTTAGATTTGGATCCGTTTGCGCATCCTGGAACAGTGGCGCAAGTTCTTTCATCGCCTCTCCTTTGCAGTCGCGAAGACCAAGGATGAAGGTAAAACGTTCTTGAGAAGAAAACGGAATGCGCAGCAGAAGCTCCCAGTAGAACATTTTTTCCGAATCCAAATCGACATAAAAAATCCCGCGCTCATCGAGCCACTGGCGAAGGGCGTTTGCAAAACCTTCTTCTCGTGGCTGCATGCGTTCAATATAAAAACCTTGATCGTCTGAAGCATGCTCATGATGAATGGCGACTTTTTTTCTTGTTGGAATCCCTCGCATTTGCCAGGCACTCACCGACGAGCCAATACATTCATCCCCTTTTGCGGAAAGCACAACAGAAGCAAGCGCCCCGCCTGAAAACGAGACTTCGCCAAGATAGGCATGTGTTTTATCAAAAAGAAGTAACATGGATTATTTGCGGATATAACGCCCGGCAGCAATCCAGGAAACAAGGGCGGAAAGGAAGATAATCGCAGCGGCCTGAATGCTGAAAATAGACAGTCCTTGATTATAGAAGAAAGCTATGAGACCCGGATCATTTCCATCAAAGAGCGTTAGCAAATGCGGCTCAATGATTTGAATAGATCCAAAGACAAGGCCCACGGTTGCAGCAATGGAAAGGAAGGCAAGCCAAATACCTTCAAGGACAAATGGACCACGAATGAACATGGAGGAAGCACCCACCAGTCGCATAATGGCGATTTCCTCGCGATGCGTATAAATGGCTACGCGGATGGCATTGAAAGCCGTAAGAAGTCCAAAGAGAGCGAAGAGCGCGACAAGAACCGCGCCGACAAGGCGTACATTTCTTCCAAAGATTTGGATTTTTGCTATAGCGTCTTTGTGATCGTCATAGGAAGAAGATTTGATGAATGGCGCATATTGCGGATTCTGAACCGCACTCAGCAAAAAGGCATAATCTTCCGAACGTTTTGCTTTCAAGATTAGCTGACCACCAAGCGGATTCGCATCGAGTTCATTAAGCGCTTCGAGGACTTTTGTATTTCCTTTATTCCGCTCTCGAAATTGCGTCAGCGCTTCATCGGCGGTGACAAGTGACACAGAAGCCGTTTGCGGTAAAGAAAGAAGATAAAAACGCGCTTGATTCAAGACAGCTTCCGGTGTTTGCGGTTGAAACGTGACTGTCACGTCAATACGCTGTTCAAGAAGCGAGATGACGCGCGTTGTCATCACATTTGCACCGAGAAGAACATTCACGGATACCAATGCCGTCATAAAAACAAAAACCGTTGCAAGACCGATCCAGAGATTCCGACCGATATGCTTCCATGAGTTTTTAAAGATCCGCCAAGCCGTTATCATAGGTTAAATTGAGAGCGTATATTTTCCGTGTGCCTGATCTGATTCTACGCGTCCATCGCGCAGCATAATCACGCGGCGTTGTAGAGCATTCACCACTTCGCGATTATGCGTCACAAGCACCACGGTTGTTCCAAATGCATTAATCTTTACAAGTAAGTCCATGATATCGCGCGTATTCAGTGTATCCAAGTTTCCCGTCGGCTCGTCGGCAAGTAGAATTTTTGGCCGATGCACAAGCGAACGCGCAATCACCACACGCTGTTGTTCTCCTCCCGACAATTGCTCGGGAAAACGGCGCGCCTTTTCTTCCAGTCCGACGATTTTGAGCACCTGCGGTACAACTTCGCGAATATGTCTTGGAGAATCTCCTGCAACTTCAAGAGCAAAAGAGACATTTTCATATACCGTCTTTTTCGGAAGCAGTTTATAGTCTTGAAAAATAACGCCCATTTGCCGGCGTAATTGCGGAATTTCGCGCGAACGAATGCGCGTGATATCCCAATCACCGATTTTGATTTTGCCGCTTGAAGGCTGTTCTTCCGCCATGAGGATTTTGGCGAGCGTTGTTTTTCCCGCGCCGCTTTGTCCCACAATAGACACAAATTCGCCCGCTTCAATACGCAAAGAAACTCCTTCAAGACCGACGGAGTTCTTTCCATATATCTTGCTGACATTCTCAAGCACGATCATAGGCTCATCATAGCAGAAAAATGAGCGATCGCTAACTAGGCATTCTTCACACTCTCAGCCACTCTTGTGTGTAAGCCCGGTTCAAACATTGTAGAAATAATGGAATCTTTTGTCGGGGAAGCGACACTATCTGCAATAGCATGCGCTGCGCGTAATTTTATTTCATCCGAAACATGTTCCACGCCGGAATCAAACATCCCGCGAAAAAGTCCGGGATAACACAAAGCGTTGTTTACTTGATTAGGAAAATCACTTCGTCCCGTTGCAAGAACGGCAACACCCAAATCCCGCGCCTCTTCCGAAAGAATTTCCGGAACGGGATTAGCGAGCGCAAATACAATCGGCGCATCCGCCATGCTCTGAATGATTCCTCGCGTAAAGGTTCCCGGAGCCGACACGCCGATAAGCACGTCCGCCTGAACAGAAACGTCTGCAAGCGAGCCTTTCTTTTTTTCTTTATTCGTTATTTTCGCGACTTCTATTTTTTCTTCATTTAATCCATCGCGCCCTTCGTAAATCGCACCCTTGCGATCGCACATAATAAGATAACGAACGCCAGCCGTTGTAAGCAATCTTGCAATCGCAACGCCTGCAGCGCCGGCACCGTTTAAGACAACATGGATTTCGCCCAATTCTTTTCCAACAACTTTGACTGCATTGAGAAGACCGGCAAGCACCACAATAGCCGTTCCATGCTGATCGTCATGCATGACGGGAATAGAAAGCCTGCGTTCCAGCTCGCGTTCAATATGAAAACAACGCGGTGCAGAAATATCTTCCAACTGAATCGCGCCAAAGGAAGGCGCAAGGATTTCCACGGTGCGAATAATTTCTTCCGGATCTTTTGTTGCCAATATAATGGGCACTGCATCAATGCCGGCGAATGCTTTAAAAATCGCGCTCTTTCCTTCAAGTACGGGAAGTGCGGCTTCCGGACCAATATCTCCAAGACCGAGTACGGCGGTTCCATCCGAAACAATCGCCACGGTATTTTTTCGCCAGGTAAGAAGGTCTGTCTGCGTAGGATCTTCCGCAATCAGGCTGGAAACGGCTCCGACGCCCGGCGTATACACCAGCGCCAAATCTTCCATCGTGTTAATGGGGGTTTTGGAATGAATCTCTATCTTTCCGCGCAGTTTTCTATGCAGTTCAATGGCGCGTTCGGCATTTGTTTTAGGTTGGGTCATAAAGAGATTCCCATCTTACGAGCTTGTCTCAACCTTGACAAATGTCGGTTTTACCCGCCTGATAACACTGTTCCAAAACCAATGGGAGGTTTCAATGAAAGAACAGGAAATCCTTTTCTTCCCTCAAAGCGTCTGGATCAATGCTCTTTACATGACCTTCGCCGAACCGGTCGAATGCGTGAATAAATTCGGTGAAGCGAAATTGCCGAAAGCGGACGATCGAATGCGCGTGGTCCTTCTCTTGCGTATCGTCGATGTCTACGGAAATCGCGGCCTCGCTTATGCCTTCGACACGACAAATGATTCCAAAAAATTTCTCCGCTACTTCGAGCAATTCTCTCGAGGAAAGTGGGATACTTTCGAATGCTATCTCATTGATGAAGACCTTCTTGAGATCGCTCTGAAGGACATCTGAATCCCCAATGCAGCTCGCAGCGGGGATTTTGTTTTTCATGGACAAAACACAAGGGAATGATACAGTAGAAAGGCTATGAATATTGAATTACAAGCCTTTGTAAAAGAAGGGCTCGAAAAGGGCCTTACAAAGGAAAAACTCAAAGAAGCGCTTTTGAAAGCCGGCTGGCCGGAGGACGATGTAAAATCCGCACTCGACTATTACGCGGATATCGACTTCGCCATTCCTGTCCCGAAGCGAAAACCCTATCTCTCAGCACGAGAAGCTTTTCTCTATTTAGTTCTGTTTCTTACCCTGTATATTAGCTCCTTCAGCTTTGGCACCATTCTCTTTCAGTTTGTAAATCAGTGGCTTCCGGATCTCGTTTCAAATCCGTCCTATTATACGCAAACCATAGAAGCGATTCGCGCAGCAACGGCATCGCTCATTATCACCTTTCCTATTTTCGTCTTTATTTCTTATCTTCTTGGAAAGTCCATGAGGAAAGATCCGGAAAAGCGCAGTTCAAAAGTGCGCAAATGGCTAACGTATATCACACTGTTTATCGCCGCAGGAATTATTATCGGAGACCTTATTACTGTTGTTACGGGATTGCTTGCCGGTGAGCTTACAATGCGTTTTATTTTGAAAGCGCTGATCGTTCTTGTCATCGCCGCAACGATCTTTGGCTATTATCTCTGGAGCCTGCGACAAGAGGAAAAGGAATCCTAAGCGCCTATGAAAAAATCCACACAATCGATTGGCCTTCGCATTTTCTATCTCATTGTCATCCTTCTTGTAACGGGTGTTGCGATTGCCGGCCTCATCGTTCTTGGCTCTCCGGACAAAGTGCGCGCCCGACGCGCCGATGAATTACGCGTACAAGATTTGCAGCAAATCAGTTATGCGATTGACTTGTTCTGGACGCGAAATGCGCATCTTCCGGAAGGATTGGATGAGCTCCAAAATGCACGCGACATCTATATCTCCTCCATTCAAGACCCGGAAACCGGCATTCCCTACGACTTTCATCAACTTAAACCCGATCAGTATGAGCTCTGCGCCACTTTTACCGATGTCTCACAAGACCTCGTTTCCGGACAACCAGTAAAACCTGGAAGCACATTCTGGCAGCATGACGCTGGAATAACCTGCTTCACGCTTGATGCGCATAATCCGACGCAAGCACCGCCTGCCCCAACCGTTGTTCGATAGTATTTGAACCGAAGTCGTTTTGTTCTTAGCACAGAAAATCCTATGGAATACGTATCCGTAACTATCCCCAAAGCGACATTAAAAGACATGCATAAATCCCTGCTCATGCAGCATATTGTTGAAGAGCAAATTCGACATGAACATGGCCTGGAAGCCTCTGATTATCCGGCGTCTCTTTTGGAAATAGAAAAAATCCTCGGTATTTCTCCGGAAATGGCGCGCGAACTTTCGTATGAAATTGAAGATCAGCTCTGGGAATACAGCTGGTACACCTACACAGACGAATGGGCTTGGTTCCGAGCGCAAAAAGATTTGCTGAAAGATTTGGGAGAAAAAGCAAAGCAAGTAAAACAAGATGAATTGGAACGTCGCATTGATGCAATCTATCGAAAGAAATTTGATACCTTCGTGGGAGAAATTGACATGCACGAAGAACTTACGCTTCGAAAAAATTCTTCCAAAAAACGCGCCTCATAAAGCGCGTTTTTTGTATGATGTGATATAATCGGTACATGGCATCGCACCATCACAAAAGCGCCTGGGTTGTTTCCGTTAACATGGGCTATGGCCACGAACGCGCCGCGTTCGGACTTGAGGATCTCGCGCATGGCGGCATCATCACCGCAAATGATTATGCAGGCATTCCAAAAAGCGACGCGAAACTATGGCGAAGCACGCGGCGTATTTATGAAATCGTCTCTCGTCTGCAACCTATCCCTGTCATTGGTCCGCTTATTTTCGGATTGATGGATGAGTTTCAGGAAATTCCTCCGTTTTATCCGCGGCGAGATCTTTCCGATTCCACGCTGCAACTCAAACAAATTTATCACTATATCCGGAAGAAAGGTCTTGGAAGACATCTGACTGAAAAGCTATCCAAAAATCCGCTTCCTCTCATTTCAACGTTCTTTATTCCGGCTTTTGCTGCGGAAGAGCACGGCTATCCCGGCGATATTTATATCGTGATTTGCGATGCGGACATGAGCCGAGCTTGGGTACCGCTCGATCCAAAGAAAAGCCGTATCAAATATTTCGCTCCGAATGGACGCGTTGTAGAACGATTAAAACTTTATGGCGTTCCGGATGAGCGAATTTTTCTCACCGGTTTTCCCCTCCCAAAAAGCAATATTGGTGGACCTGAGGCAACCATCGTAAAGAAAGATTTGGCTGCCCGCATCTGCAATCTTGATCCGAATGGAATATTCATTAGCAAATACGAAGATGTTTTACGCGAAGAGCTTGGCACAGAATTGTGCGAATTTAAAAAGAAACATCATCTTACCATTACATTTTGTGTTGGGGGCGCGGGTGCGCAACGAGAGCTTGGCGCAAAGATTCTCCGCGGACTTCGTTATCATATTCTTTCAAAAAAGATTCGCTTGAATCTTGAAGCCGGCACACGAAAACATGTCGCTGAATTCTTTCAAGAGGAAATAAAGAAACTCCGTCTCACCGAAACGGTCTCAGATGGAGGCGTTGCTATTCATTATTACAAGCATCGAAAAACCTATTTCCGTTCCTTTGCGAAAACATTGCGTGATACCGATATTCTTTGGACAAAACCAAGCGAGCTTTCCTTTTACACAGGAATCGGCCTTCCAATTATCATGGCTCCCTCCATTGGCTCCCAGGAAGATTTTAATCGCCTCTGGCTCAGAACGGTTAATGGAGGAACAAGCCAGATGGATCCAGAAGACGCTGGAGAATGGCTATTCGACTTTATCAACTCAGGCGGCCTCGCGCGCTTTGCCTGGAACGGCTACATAGAAGCTCCGACACATGGAGCTTATCGCATTGAATCCATTATTACAGGCGAAAAAGTTCCGCTTGCTACGCTTCCGCTAATTGTATAAACCCCTATGCCAAAAACACTCCCAATGAAATCCCTGCTTGATTTTGAACGCTTCTTTGAAGAAGCGCAGCAGCGCGGTGCTTCGGATGTCCATCTTCAATCCGGGGTGGTTCCTATGATGCGTATTAACGGCATCCTCGTTCCAGCTGAAGACGCAAAAGTTCTATCAGCAAAAGAAGTGCAAGCAATCATCACGGCGGGCCTCACCAAAGATCAACTCGCACGCTTTGAAAATGATTTGGAATTAGACACCGCCTTTGCGTTAAAGAATGGCATGCGGCTCCGGTTGAACATTTACAAAGAAAAAAACATGCCCGCGCTTTCCGCGAGACTTATTCCCGCCGAAATTCCCGACATGGAATGGATCAACGCGCAAGACACGCTGTACGCATTCGCAGAACTCACACAAGGACTTGTCCTGGTAACAGGACCAACGGGCCATGGAAAATCCACAACGGTAGCTGCGATGCTGGAGCATATTAATCAAAATAGAAAAGAAAACATCATTACATTGGAGGATCCGATGGAATTTCTTTACCAACCAAAAGAAAGCATCATTTCTCAACGCGAGCTTGGTCTTGATATGAAAAGTTTTGCGAGCGGCATCAAGCACGTCCTTCGCCAAGATCCGAACGTTGTCTTGGTCGGTGAGATGCGCGATTTAGAAACGATTGCCGCAACTATTACGCTTGCGGAAACGGGGCATCTTGTCTTTGCAACGTTGCACACCAATAGTGCTTGGCAAACCATCGACCGCATTATTGATGTTTTCCCTACGCATCAGCAACCGCAGATTCGTTTACAGCTTTCTTTAACCTTACGCGGCGTGATTTCACAGATTCTTCTTCCGAAAAAAGATTACAGCCGCATCGCCGCACGCGAAATCATGCTGAATACGCCTGCAATTTCCAATCTCATCCGAGAAGGAAAAACGGAACAAATGCAGAATTACGTTTCAACAAACAAAGCTTCCGGTATGCAAAGTCTTGATCAAGATTTGCACGCTTTAATCAAACAGGGCTTGATTGAAATAGATGATGCCAAACGTTTTGCGCGAAATCCTCGCGCGCTTAGCTAGAAATACATAAGCTTGCCATCAGACCCGTTTCTCGCTACGATGGGCTCGCTTTGGACGTTTAGCTCAGTTGGTTAGAGCGTTCG
>PCSZ01000059.1 GCA_002786495.1 Candidatus Uhrbacteria bacterium CG22_combo_CG10-13_8_21_14_all_47_17
GCTGATAACACCCGCCCAAGCCGCTCCCATCGCGCCATAAGGCGGTACGAGAAGAATATTTGCCGTTACATTTACCACCATGGCAATGCCCATGGCCGTTGTTTTAAACGAAGCTCGATGCGTTGCATTGAGAAGCGACCCGATCGGAAAATCCAAAAAGATTGGAATCAAAACCAAAGGAAGAATTGAGAGCGGAATGATAGAGCCACTGTACCTTGCACCATAAACAATCTGTACGATCGGTTCCGCAAGACCGGAAAGCAATGCCGTAAGCGGAACCGAGACAAACATCATGAGTCGAAGCGAGCCTTTGAGGAGCGCCTTTAATTCATGCGTGTTTTTTGCTGATGCAGCGGCGCTCATTCCCGGATACAAAGCTGCAATGAAAGCTAAGGGGAGAAATTGGAGGGCATAAGTCACTTTATACGCGACGGCATAATGTCCAACCGTTTCTATGGAATGATATTGCTTTAAGAGCAGCGTATCGAAGTAGGAATAGATTTTTACGAAAATCCCGGCAAGCGCGAACGGTAGCGCAGATTTCGTAATACGCGCCATGGTCCAATTTCCTCCAAGTAAAGGTGTAAGACCGAGCTTTTTGCTTTGAACAAAGCTCCAGCCCACATTCCAAAAGCTTCCCACCATGAGAGCGCAGACAAGTCCGATAACGCCCCATCCTAGCAAAGCCGCGGAAATACTAATGATTGCTGTAAGAATTTGTCCAACAAACATTCCCATGGCTTCAAAACGTAAGAGACGTCTCCCCCGAATCGCGCCATACCAAAGCAGCGAGAGTGCATCTGTCGACATGACAAAACAAGCGAGTGCAACGGCCAAATAGGTCATGCTCGACAATCCGGCAAACCATCCATACAACAGCACGCCAAGCACCGCTGTAGGAATGAGAACAAATTTTAAATGGAGCGCTTTTCCTAAAAAGGCGCGGCCAGATTTTTCGTCAGAAGCCATTTCTCGAATGAGCACCGGCGTTAATCCAAGGTCGGTAAAGGTAACAAAAATGGAAGTAATGGAAATAGCGAAGAAGAAAATCCCCATTGTTTCCGGGCCGACAACTCTTGCTACAATGCTAAAACTTAAGAAAGAAACCACTTTTTGAGCGGTTGTGGCGGCGATAAGCCATGCGGCGTTTTTTGCAACCTGCGCACCTGAAGACATGCTCTGATCTTAGCCGAAATTAGAGAAAATATAAAGCCCGAAGGGCATGCGCCGTGGAATTGAAAAGGCCCCGCCCAATGCGCAAAAATTGTACATTGGACGGGGTTAAGCGCGGTTCATTCAAGTATCCTTTCGCACGAAGAGGAGTACCGTTTCGAAGCCCCAGATAGAATCGAACAAAACCGAGGAGAGGAAGTTTCCTTGAAAATCCTCGCTCAGCAGTACGACATGGGCTCCCTGACGCTTAGCGTCATGACACATTGTGGATGAGCCCAGAGCCACAATTGGAGGCTGCCCAGGCAGCTTTGGCCTCGCCTTGATAAAGGCAAAGGCTTCGAGACGTGTTGCGGGGCGATAACCCAGCTTCCCCATCTTAACGATAGCCTCCTCGGACTCAATCTTCCGATTGAAGTGCTTGGGGAGAAACACCCGATCGCCGGGCATCTCATCACTTTGCACACAGGAGGCGTGTTTTTCCCACTCGGCATCGCCACAGAATATATCCGAGACGCCGCCTTTTGAGAACTCCGCTTCAAGCTCGGCCTTGTCCCGTGGCATGTCGTAGTCGACATACACGAGATACTCGTCTTCCCTGAGCGGGGGGCTCATCTCCTCAGTCGTGAGCATGATGAGCTTTGCAATCTCCTGTTGCAGATTACCATCACTCACCAGCCGCCTGAGATGCTGCGTATTACCGCCTTCAGCTTTAACCGCCTGAGCAATTACTTTGAAGACTCCATGCGCGAAGTCCAGCCTGCTCACCACATTACCGATTTCCAGATCTTTCTTATCCTGTTCCATGGTTAACCTCCTTTCTTCGACTCACCTCTTGATTTCGCACCATGCAAAATCACGAAGTTTATCTCTTTGTAACAAAAGCGAAGTAGACACTCAAAATGTAAGGTCCGATACTATAATCTAATATAAAACAAACGACCGCAAAAAGCTATTTTTATTTATAGAAGCCTCAAGCTTTTCCCTAAAAAATTAAAAGACCTCGTCGTCCAACGCACAAATCCAAGTTGAGGATTGTGTGTCGGATGGGGTCCAGAGGGCCAAGTACCCAAGGTTCCAAGTGCCGTTTTTAAGGGCCAAGGGACCGAGGGTCCAAGGTCTACTTGCGGACGAACAGGAACCGGTTGTCGGAGTTCCACTCGTTGTCGAACCAGTTGTTGTCGAGGATGCGCCTGTCGGAATCGCTGTTCAGCATCGCGACGTAACGGTTGTCACCGTTCATCGTGGACGAACCGTCCTGTCCGTGTCGAAAGCCATCCGGATCACCACCGCTTGAATAATCTCGCGGTTGAATTTTATTCGGGGCTGTTAGCCCTCCAGCTTTCGACACCAAGTATCTTCAGTTTATGAACGAGCCGACGCACGCTGCCGACCGGCGTACCGCCCGGCATTCTGGCAAACGGACCCATTCAGATTTCGACCGCCTGCAACCGTAATCGCAAGCAGATTCGTCTACTCTCCATGCGATATCTTATCAAAAAGCAAGCGACCCCGTCCAACGCACGAATCCAAGTTGCGGATTGTGTGTCGGACGGGGTCCAGAGGGCCAAGTACCCAAGGTTCCAAGTGCCGTTTTTAAGGGCCGAGTGACCGAGGGTCCAAGGTCTACTTGCGGACGAACAGGAACCGGTCGCCGGAGCACCACCCGCGGCCGAACCAGCCGCCACCGAGGATGCGCCTGCCGGAACCGCTGCGCAGCACCGCGACGCCACGGCGGCCACCGCGCACCGGGGACGAGCCGAGAGCCACGATCCAGAACTGACGCTGCAGCTCGGGGTTGGCCTTGGCGAACGCGTACGCCTCGAGGTGGGTCGCGGGGCGGTAGCCCAGCTTGTCCATCTCGGCGATGTTCGCCTCGCTCTCGGTGTTGCGGCCGAAGTGCTTCAGCAGCATGACGCGGTTGCCCGGGGTCTGGTCGATCTCGGCGCACGACGAGTGGGGCTGCCACTCGTAGTTGCCGTAGAACAGCTCCGAGACGCC
>PCSZ01000058.1 GCA_002786495.1 Candidatus Uhrbacteria bacterium CG22_combo_CG10-13_8_21_14_all_47_17
GTGAATTCCAAATGGAGCCTTGGTCAAATGCACCGCTCGAGCGGCTGTCGAATTCAGATCTCTTTGTTACATTTGATGCAAAACAAATGGAGAAGAACTTGAAATACGCTGAAGAGCTTCACATGCCTGAGGTCTATTTCTGGGGAGCCGAGTGGTGGTATTGGATGAAAGAAACGCGACAACATCCGGAGTTCTGGAATCAGGTGAAGCAGTTTTTCGCTTCGCATCACACATAAAGACCATGAGAGGCTCCCGCTATTGACAAAAGGCCCGTTTCGCAGTACAAAGAGACTGCGTTGAGAGCCTCTTTGCGTTGAAGAGCTCGCACGCGAAGGAGAAAAACGTGAGAAAAAATAAGCCAATCTACTGACCCCGGGTATGCATTCATTTGTGTCCCGGGGATTCTTTATTATTTTACTTACTCTCACAGATTGACAAAAAACCTTTTTACGACTAAAATTCGCGCACTTATATGTCCGAAATCCGCAATGTAGCCATTATCGCTCACGTCGACCACGGAAAAACCACCCTGGCCGATGCGCTTTTAAAGCAGAGTGAAACCTTTCAAGAAAAAACGCTTGAGGGCGAGACCATTCTTGATATGAACCCGATCGAGCGCGAGCGAGGAATTACGATTCTCTCAAAGAACTGCGCTGTTGCGTATAAGGGGGTCAAGATCAATATTGTGGACACCCCTGGGCACGCGGACTTCGGCGGAGAAGTTGAACGTGTCATGAGTCTTGTAGACGGTGCCCTTCTTCTCGTAGACGCGAAAGAAGGTCCGATGCCACAAACGCGCTTCGTACTGAAAAAGGCGCTGGAAGCCGGACATCGCATTGTTCTTGTTGTAAATAAAATTGATAAGCCAGATGCGCGCCCGGACTGGGTTGTGGATCAGGTATTTGATTTATTTGTCACGCTCGGCGCATCCGATGAACAGACTGACTTCCCGATTGTCTACGCTTCCGCAAAGCAAGGCGTCGCCGGACTTGAGAATAATCTTGATACCATGACGGATGTCACGCCTTTGTTTGAAACAATTTTAAATGAAATCCCGAAACCGAAAAATGATTCAAGCGCCCCGCTTCAAGTTTCCGTCGCGAACGTAAACTATGACAACTACAAAGGACGCATGGGTATCGGCCGCGTTGTACGCGGAACCTTTAAGCCGGGAGCTGTCCTCTGGATCAATCGTGAAGGGAAAAGTGCCGCCGCAAAGATTACAAGCTTATATACCTTTATTGGGCTAAGCAAAATTGAAGTTCAGGAAGCGGAAGCGGGCGACATCGTCGCTTTCTCCGGAATCCCTGATCTGAATATCGGTGAAACTATTACCGATCCGAACACGCCGGAGGCTTTGCCCGTTCTTCATATTGAAGAGCCGACCGTTAAAATGACTTTTGGCGTAAACACCTCCCCATTTGCCGGAGAAGAAGGACAATTTACAACTTCACGCAATATCAGCGATCGCCTTCAACGCGAATTGCAAAATGACGTTGCGCTTAAAGTAGAACCTGGAAAAGGGGATGGAAGCTTCATCGTTTCCGGACGTGGAGAACTTCATCTTGCTATCTTAATTGAAAACATGCGCCGTGAAGGCTTTGAACTGCAAGTATCTCGTCCGCAGGTTATTTTCAAAGAAGAAGACGGAAAGAAAATGGAACCGTTTGAAGAAGTAACCATCGAATGTCCTGAGGAAATGAGCGGATCTGTTATTGAAAAAATGGGACGTCGCAAAGCGGAAATGAAAAACATGCGCGTAGAAAATGGCTCTGCCTTTCTTGAATTCGAAATTCCGACGCGCGGACTTATCGGATATCGCACGGAGTTCATGATGGATACAAAAGGTCAGGGGATTTTGAACACACTTTTCCTCGGCTACCAGCCCTTCCTCGGCACAATGGACGTTGCGCCGCACGGATCGCTTATTGCTTTTGAAGCGGGAACAGCCATGGCTTATGGCCTTGTCGCCGCGCAAGAACGCGGACAGCTTTTTATCTCCCCAACCGTAAAGGTATATGAAGGTATGGTTGTGGGGCAGAACTCGAAAGCGGAAGACCTTGAAGTGAATGTCTGCAGAGAAAAGAAACTGAGCAACATGCGCTCAAAGGGAGATGGCGTCTCAGAAGGACTTGATGCCGTGCGCAACCTTTCCTTGGAAGAAGCTCTCGAGTATCTCGGAGAAGATGAATTGCTTGAAGTAACTCCAAAATCTCTCCGCATTCGCAAACAATTCCTCAAATCACACGAACGGAAGCGTTCGAAAGAAGCAAAGAACGCATAAAAAAGAACCGCCACTATCGGCGGTTCTTTTTTATGTTGTTTTCTTATTCTAGCGGGCTTCCGATTGTGTAGTTGGTCCAGAAGGCATCCGGCACATCACGGACGAGCGACGCCCAATTTTCTCCCCAAATTTCTATCGCTTTTTGCTCGGATGGAATATGTCGCAATCCACCAAAGCTATCCGTTACCACATACACTTCTGGAGCTGTCTGCAGCTTCACAAGCGTGCCGGGGCGGAACGTAGTATTACGCGTCAAAGGGTATTGTGCGAGCGAGTCTGCTGATATTTCAATGACACCTGAAAAGTCGGGAAACCAGCTAAAAAATGTAAGATCTGTCGGGAAGGCAAGGCGCTGACCATCCGGAAGCAAACAGAAGACAGAGGAGACTTCCAGCGAACGCGCGAGAGCTTCACAGCCTAAATCAGCCTGATCAATAAACGAAGCCGTTCCGTGATAGCGTGCGTAATCTTGATGCGTGAAATATTGATCATGAACATTAGGGCCTTCCGTATCTAGCCAATTCATAACCGCACGAACATCCACCAGTTCATATGTTGTCGTAGAATGCGTTCCGTCCGCTGCCGTAATCGTTACGATTCTAGTGGGAACGCCAACTAAGTTTCCATTTTGATCAATAGCTGCGCCACCTGAATCTCCGGGAGCGACTTCTGCCGTTGTGTCTATATAGCCGCCAATGAAATCCTGTACAACTCCAGTTGCTGATGTGAGCTCGTCCTTCTGCCCGCTGTAGCCGAGAACTTCCACCACATCTCCGCGTTGAATGAACTCATTCGTTTTCAAAAAGGGGAATGGCCGCGGTAAAAGCGCCTGACCGACAGGCGTCGTTATTTGAAGAATAGCAAAGTCTTGTCCAAGTTTTTCATTAAAAACCGAGCGCAGAATATTTGCATGATAATAGTATTGCGGTTGAAAGGTCTGTTCATTGACGAAAGCAACTGTACAAACTGAGGCTAACTTACCACTGAGATAGTCCAGCGCGACATGACCATCCG
>PCSZ01000013.1:0-3091 GCA_002786495.1 Candidatus Uhrbacteria bacterium CG22_combo_CG10-13_8_21_14_all_47_17
GAAAGAACCTTATGTATGCCGGCTGGATTTTTTGCGTTGCGCTCTATTTGGCCGTAAGGTATGGGCGTGCAGGAGGAGCGCTTCCTTTTAAGCATCATCTGCGTTTTGCGCGATATCATCTCCTCGTTGTAAGGGAACGTTTGCGTCAATGGACTCTTGGAACAGCTTATGAACCCCCTCAAGCCTGAATTCGCCTATCTAAGTGGAAAATTGTTGAGTAGCCGGGTTTATCCGGAATTTTTTCCTTTGCAGAAAAATGAGCACGTTTTAAATGTGGGATTTGGGGATGGGCCTCAAGCGCTTGTGTATGATGGAAATTTTCAGGAGATGATCGGAGTTGAAATCCAGACAGACCGTTTGGAACGTGCTCGGCATATGCTCCAATCACAAGGTGTGGAGCGCGTGCGTTTAGTTGAGGGCAATGTTGAGCAACTTCCATTTGAATCTGATACATTTGATGCTGTTCTCGCAATCGATATTGTTGAACATGTGCAGCACCCGGATATTTTTTTGCAAGAACTTTTCCGTGTTTTGCGCCCCGGAGGAAGAATGCTTATCACCTTTCCTGCGATGCATGATCATTTTGAAGACGCGATGAGCTTTGTTGGGCGTCTGTTGAAGCCTTGGAAACACCGAGCGCAACATCATCACGAGGGACCTTGGCATCCGGACGCGCATGCGCATGTACACCCGATTCCGGTTTGGAAAAAACGGGTGGAAGACACTGGTTTTGTATTCGTAAAAAGCCGGGCAACGACTATGTTTCCACCATTGCATCTGTATGGGATTTCGAGATTCTGGTTTTCCATTGAATGGCTTCACGCTCTGGATCGAAAGATCGCTAGTTCGCGAATACAGAATCTTGGACAAACCGTTATGGCAGAATTTTCTAAACCACTCGCATGAAGCTTTATCTTATAATGAATGTGCGTTTTCCAACGGAGAAAGCGCATGGCTGGCAAATCGCAAAGATGTGCGAAGCTTTTCTTGATCTTGGATATGACATAACGCTTGTAGTTCCAGATCGAAAAAACCTCATAAAGGAGTCCGCAAAATTATATTATGGACTCAAAACAGATCTTCCTATTATCAAGCTTCCAGTCGTAGACTTCCTTTCTTCACGGTTTGGAAGAAGCCGCCTCGGTTTTTTTCTGATGGAATGGACGTTCATCCGATCGGTTTTTCATTGGGCGAAGCGTTTACCGGATGAGCAAGCCGTTGTATTTACTCGAGATCAGTTTCTTGCGGAGCGCTTTTCTAAAAAGGCTTGGAAGCTGGCACTTGAAATACATGACGTCTCGGAAGGATTTTTTGAAAAACATCAATCTCTTGTACGAAGTGTAGACCTGTTTGTCATGACAAATGCGTGGAAGAAACAGGAAGCGATGCGCATTTGGGGAACAGCAGTTGCAGACAAGACTATTGTTTCTCCAAATGCAATTGATATAGCTCCTTATGAACAGCCGATTGCGAAGCAAAAAGCTCGGCAGGAGTTAGGTTGGGACGATGCGCTCCAGTATACTGTGTATACGGGGCATTTTTACGACTGGAAAGGCGCTTATGTTCTTGCAGACGCTTCTCAAAAGCTCAACGAAGAACAGCGCATTGTGCTTATTGGGGGAACGGATGCGGATTTTGCAAAAATGCAAACCTATGTCAAAACACATGGGCTTGAAAAGGTTCTGTTGATCCCGCATGTTCCTCAGGCAGAAGTACGGCAGTATCTTGCAGCCGCAGACTGTCTCGCGCTCCCGAACTCAGGGAAATCTTGGCACTCGCGTTTTACGACTTCGCCTATTAAGTTATGGGAGTATCTCGCATCCAAGCGTCCCGTAATTGCGAGCGATCTTCCCGCTATTCGAGAGCTTGTAACGGAGCGGGAGGTTTATTTCGTTCCACCGGATGACGCGGATGAGCTTGCAAAAGCTATTCACACAGCTGTAAAAGGGGACTCTGTGCGCGTTCAGGCTGGGTTTGATTTGGCCGTATCGAATAGCTGGGCCCAGAGAGCGCAAAAATTGTCGGAAGTATTTAAAAAACTATGAAGGACATTTTTTCCAGCATTGCGCGTGGAAGTTTTATCATCATGAGTTCGAGAGTTATTTTAAAAGTATTCTCGCTCGGTTCTTTTTATTTAATTATTAATGGTTTAAGTTTGCACGACTACGGACTTATCACGCTCGCTCTTTCCGTGTCGGGCCCGGTGCTTGCGCTCTCCGGCTTTGGGCTTGATGATCTGGTTGTTGCGCAAGGCGCACGTGCAAGAGGAGAAAAACGTTGGAAGGACTTCGCTTCTATTTATGGCGGATTCGCTCTTACAAAAGTGTTGTTTACGGGTTTTATTGTCGTGCTCCTTTTTTGGTTTCGCACCCTTCTTGGCGGACAATATCGAGAGCTTCTTGATCAGTTCTTTTTACCGCTTGTCGTTTGGATCGCCGTTGCGAGCATTCGCACGCTGCTTGATTCAACCCTGCAAATGGAAGAAAAATTTAGCTGGTTCGCAAAAGCGAATATTCTTGAAAATGCCGTCCGGCTTGCGATTGTTGCTGGACTTTTCTTTACCCACGCCATGAGCGTTCCGGCGCTTCTCTGGGCTTATGTAGCCGCGAAGGCTGTTGGAGGTATCCTTATTTCACCAGCCTTATTTCGCGTGACGCTGATCTCTGTAAGTTTTGTCAGCATGATCCGATCCTATATTCGTTTCATAGCGGGTCAGGGGAGGTGGGAAATTTTTCGTATGTTAACCGGAAGCTTGTTTTCCGGAATTAATCAATGGATTGTCGGTCTTTTTCTTGGGCTTGAAGCTGTTGCCCTTTTGTCCTTTGCATCAACGATGAACTCTTTCTTGGGGTTTCTTTTGCCATTTCGTCAAATTCTTTTTCCGATTATGGCGAGGCTTTCTTCGGAGCCTAAGACGAGTTCCTTTGTTGCGCGTCGCATGTCGAAATACTCTGTTTGGCTGAATTCTGCGATTGTTTTACTTGCAGGTATCGGCGCACCACTTGTCGTTGCCATTTTCGCTCCGCAGTATAACGCAGCAGTTCCCGTGTTTTGGCTGCTCTCTTTCAGTCAGATCTTGAACGCAATTTCT
>PCSZ01000013.1:3116-3821 GCA_002786495.1 Candidatus Uhrbacteria bacterium CG22_combo_CG10-13_8_21_14_all_47_17
AAATTTTTATTCAAGCTTTCTCTTTTAGGAACAATCTTAGCCATGTCTGTTCTACCGTTATTTACCTGGCTTTTTTGGGTCTATGGAACCGTTCTTGAGAACCACCTTGCTACAGCTTTGATTATTTGGCTACGAGAACGCCGTTTGCGGCAGAAGCATCATTTAATCAGCTTTTCATTCAAAGATCTCTTAGTCTTTGATCATTTCGATCGTATGGCGATGAAACGGCTCTGGACTGCCTTGTTCCGTCGTGTAACCTTTTCTGCATGAAGACTATTTTTATTACGCTCTCGCGGGGATTTCTTGCGCGAAATATTCTCCAGACGAAAATCTATAGCCTGCTTAAAGAGAGCAGGTGCCATCTTGTGATTGCGACGCCGGCTTGGAAAGATCCGGATTTTTTACGTGAGTTCGGAGCTCCGAATGTTGAATTCATTCCCATGGAAACGCCCGAATGGACGAAGCTTGATAAAATATTCATGGGATTGAATCATAATTTGATTTGGAATCGTACGATTCGATTTACGGCTATGTATGGTATTTACGATCCAGATAAGGTGAAGCCGTGGCGTTTATGGGTACAACTTTGCTTTTGGCGGCCTCTTGCATACCTTCCTTTTTTGCGAAAGCTTTCGCGTTGGTTTGATAAGCGCCTTTGCCCCCCATCGAGTTTTGTTTCTGAACAAATAAAAAAATACAATCCAG
>PCSZ01000045.1:0-641 GCA_002786495.1 Candidatus Uhrbacteria bacterium CG22_combo_CG10-13_8_21_14_all_47_17
GGGCGAGGGCGGGTTTCTCCAAAGGAGAAACTGACGGAATTCTAGTGCTAACTCGGTGGTCTCGGTTTTGCCAAAACTATTTTCTGGGGATATTGATTTGGCAAAACCGAGACTGATTTTCCCGCCCGCAGAAAGGGGTCTGGGGAATGAATGCGGGCGGGGTTTGCGGCAATCTTAAAATGTGGACAAAAGGCTATTCAGCTTCAATATATTTTCCAACAATTTCTGATACCTGTTCAGGAGTAAGTTGACTAGAAATGCCTTGTGGAGAACCAATTATCCCAGCGCTTCCTCCCCATTTCGCTTCTTCGGTAACCGCAGGATCGGTTTGATTTAGCTCTTTCAGTGCCTCAACAAGATTCGCGTGACCAATTTTGTATTGAGCAACCGTATATTTAGCGTGAGCGGGCACTTTCGGGTTTGGAGAAAACTCCGGATTAAAAGCAACAACAATGGGAGCTAATGAATACCCGATTGTCATAGCATCTCGGTGTTTGCCAACCACAATCGCCACCTTGCTACTCATCGAAAGCTCTACCTTCATTTCGCCACTTTCAAGTGCGGCGATAAGTTGTTTGCGAGCATCATCAACCTGCTTTTGGTATTGTTCAGGTAATTTTCCATCGGTTAGGTATGATTCC
>PCSZ01000045.1:669-3650 GCA_002786495.1 Candidatus Uhrbacteria bacterium CG22_combo_CG10-13_8_21_14_all_47_17
ATGGTCACCACTCTTGATGCCAACGGTGATTTGAAATCTGAAACAGAAGCCCCAAGGACTGCAACAGTACGCGGATCAGTAAAAAATGTTGACGGCCAGGGATTTTCTTCGTTCGGCAATTCTTGTTTTCCTGGCCATGGTTTGCTGGAAGCCCTGTCTGCATCAGCTACTAAAAGTATGCGCTTGGATAAATCATCATTCATCGGTATTTCACGACGGCGCATTTCAATCACTGCCATAGCACCAACACTGTCAATATCGGGCTTCACAGTTGCCAAAGTTGCTTCATTAGGAGGTAACTCCCATTCAATAGCACCCTCAATGGCCGAAGCAAGAGCTTCGCCAGATGAACCGTGTTGTGGATCAAGATTTGCTTCACATCGAGAAGCAAGGGTAGGAATAGTTACCTCAATTCCATAAACTTTTCCTTTCGCAAAGATTGCTTCATTTGCCGCCTGCGCTTCAGGCGCTGGGCGAGGATCGAAAACCCCATAAGAATACAATGGTTCAAGTTCCTTCTTTTCAATACTATTTAATCCTTCATGTTTTTCATTCATATTTATATTTTAATTATTTTTGTAAATAACCGACCAACGGATTGTCCGGGCATGACGGACATCTAACATTGATTCGTTCTCCGGCATCATAAGCGGTCTTATCTGTCTTGTTTAACTTATCGGAATGTCTAGAGCCATTAGGCAACTCGTGCGACCACCATCCTTTTTTATCGACCGAGCTTAGTCGAGGTAATTCCTCAATTTTTAATTCTGGTGGTTGCACGGATTCTGACACAGAAGATTCGGGTAATGATTTATCGGGTTGAGATTTTTCGGCTGGCACATCAGCACCTCCAAGAATTCGGGTCACAGCATAAAGTATGGCATCTACGTCCCTTGCTCTGGAAAAATTATAAAAGCTTTGCGCTTCTCCTTGCATATCTTTTCCGAGGGCTTCTTCAATATCCGCCTGTCTTCGCGCTCTTCCATATGGAGCGTTAGATGTATCCTGAAATAGCGCTTGCGCCCTATCCAAACCTAATTTTTGTTCAGCTTCCGTAGCCAAAGATTTAGCTATGTCCAACAATCTTCCTGACGCACCAAACTGCTCAATTTCGGATTCCTCCTTCGCTTTTTTCTGTCTTTCTTCCTCTTCTCTCACGGCGTTCACGGCGTTTTCACTTTGAAATTCCTGCTCTCTTGCTCTTACAGCGTTAGGTATGTGTTCATTGAGCTTTATCGCATAAGTGCGTAAAGCCGTTACTTGTTCTTGCATTTTCTCAACTGCATCTGATCCAATATTCCCCCAATCTGGTCGGGTGTTATATTCTAAAGGAACTCTCGACACACGCGCTAATCTTTCAGCCTGTTCCACTTCTTCTCGAGCGGCTAGCAAATCCTTGGCAACGTTTTCATATTGTTCGTAAGACTGCTTTGTTTCGCCAAGCAATTGAGCATCCTCGATTTCCCACTGGTCTTCAATTGTTTTTTGCATCTCATCCCAACGAGCCTCGTATTGTCTGCTCCATTCCTCTGAATTAAGCGAGTAAAGTCTTGGGTCAGATGAGGGCGGGTTCATCTTTTTTGCACGATCAAACTCGCTTTTAAGTTGCTGACGTTTCTCAGCGATGAGCCTATCACGAATTTGTTCTGCTGTTTCGCCTTCTTTCGGCCTGGAAATTGCAAAATCATGTCCGCCAACATATTCACCGGCCCAACTGTAATGCTCTCGCTTTTTTGCCCCTGTTTTGAGAGACCAAGCCGTGCGCTGTGCATCCATATAATGACCCGTCCCCCAAGTCTCATCTCCATAGCTTGCGGTAACCTCTTCCTGCGCTTTATAACTGTGACTCTCAATAGTCATCTCGCCAGGGGCTTGCAGTGAACGTAAGTCATCGCGCAGTTTTGAAATCTCTTTTTTTCTATAATCTTCGGTTAAGAAATCATTAAAGCGCTTTTCGGCAATATCTGCCGGTGGCAATATTTTTTCTTTAACTTTAGCTAAAACTTCCTGCTGAGCACTTTCTGGCAATAGGTCGAATTCCTTATACAAACTTGGGTTGATATACAAAGACGCTACTGTTCTCCAAACTTTTGCACCGGATATATCCGGAAAAATAAATTCAGCTTTTATGCTCTCGCCCTCCTCTTTCCATTGCCCGGAAGGAGAAACTTCCCAATGTTTGGAGTTCATTGCAGAATCAGCGCTAACAATTTTTTCTCCATGAGGATAGCTCAAAACGATTTTATTTTCGTCTTCAACGCGAATACCTTGTGGTTCACCGAACTCTCTAAAAAATTCATCTTCTATGATACTCCAATTCCATAGTGTCTCTTTTCTCTTTGCGAGTTTAAATGGTTCGTTTGCTCGCTCCACTTCCTCACGTGGTATTGTAGAATTATAAGAAGAGACATTTGACTTATTAACACACACTGGTTGCAATTCTCTAACTCCAAAAATTTCAGGACCAGATGGTTGTAGTTCCCACTGCTCTGGAGCGGCACACGCATCACACTCGACTTCTTCCGCCGCCAATCCACGCTCGCGCTGATTTACCTTTTTAACATTTACGGGAGAGCTAGTATCAGGAGCTTGCCCACGAGGTGGCCTAATATGTTCGCATAATTCGCTGACATGACAAAAAACTTCTCGGCCATCAGAAAGACGGAGAAAACCGAAACCTTTTTCAGCATTCCAACGCTTAATAGTTCCTTTTATTCTACCCTCTTGAGATTCCAGTTTTTCCGAGTAATCTTTTTTATTGTCAGAACCAGTGGGTCCACCTTTTTCGATAGACATATACCCATATTAAATGAAAGCTAGCCTTTTGTCCACATTTTAAGATTGCCGCAAACCCCGCCCGCATTCATTCCCCAGACCCCTTTCTGCGGGCGGGAAAAACCGAGACCACCGAGTTAGCACTAGAATTCCGTCAGTTTCTCCTTTGGAGAAACCCGCCCTCGCCCGTCACCACCATACAAAAC
>PCSZ01000017.1 GCA_002786495.1 Candidatus Uhrbacteria bacterium CG22_combo_CG10-13_8_21_14_all_47_17
TGCACACTTCGGCTCCCGGAGCGATGCTTTCGGAATCCGTTGCCACTTGGTCTGGGTGGAGTTCGCTTACCCTTTCATGCCCATCCGGTTCTCCGTATTGGAAAGACTGGTCTTCGCATGCGGGCACGGCAGTTCAAGAAGGGGATTTTCTCGAACTCTCGCTCGGTGGAAGTGACATGCGTTCGCAGGTTCTTGTCTGCACGGACCCGGCAAATCCAAGTGGCGGACAGCGACCTATAATCATGTGGGATCCCGCCATGCGAGGAACTTGCCCCGGCTCTTCTTGAAGCTTCGTCTTCTCTCTTCCTATTTGCCCCAACCTTTTGCTGTATGTGAAAGTGTTGGGGCTTTTGATTGATTTTTTTATAAAACGAAAAGCCCCGCAACAAAATGAAATGTTGCGGGACTAAGTAAGCTCCGTTTAGGGGCTAGGGGTGGAAGAGGGCTACTCTCCGGTGCTCGTTGTTGCAAAAGCACCTGCCATCGAAGGCGAATGCATCGCTTCCGAAAGGTCAGACGCCGAGGTGAGCGACTCGAGCTCACGTATGGTCGCTTTGAAGACTTCGGCATCGAGCAAGCTCTTTTCACGCGCCCGCATGTTGCGGATGCAGGCCGAGGCGAGGTTCACGTAGCTCTCCATGAATGGCGGAGCTTTCTCTTCGAAATACTGCCGGATGAGCTGAGTTGCTTCTTCCTCGATCGTGTCGTTGTTCGACGCGTGGTAGGAAACGATCTCACGGAACACCCGTTCGAACAGCTTGCGGCGCGAGTCCGCAGAGGGGAACCGTTTCGCCATGGGTGGCAGACGGAATTGCCGCGCGACGAAGAGCTCTCGAAAGAGGGGATTCCAAACGCCTTCCTTGAGGAGGTCGCCCGGGTCTCTATCGATGATCACGAGAAACATGAACGGATGGATCCTTTGGGGATTGTTGAAGAACTCGGCAAGCCGTTTCTGCCTGGACTTGGGAAGGCGGGTACCGTCCGGTACCAAAATCGGATCGGGGTTCGACTCTTGCCAAATCCGGCGGTCGAAATCGAGTTCGGTATTCTCGATGACTCGAGGAACGCCGTAGCCTTCGCAGATGATCTTTGCCAGTGCAAGGATCTCATGCCGCTCGTTCGGCGGGGCGACAATCGTCAAACACGGGTTGTTCCCGCGCTGACACCTTTCACCGATCGCGTGAGCGAAACGCCGAAGATACTTGCCTTGGACCTTGATTTGCAGCGGAAGTCCATCCATCGTTTCTCCCATTTTTTTGCACGCTTCCTTTTTCGAACGAGCAGTTTTCTCCGCTCTCGACGTGAGAGCGACAATTCAAACTATAGCTCATCGGTATGGCTGTCAAGTGTTTTTTCAAAGGATTTTAAAGCATTGACAGGCTTATTTTTTCCCTGCATACTCTTGACGCTGACTCGTTCTGGAAGAACGGGTCGATTTTTTGTCAATTTTTACCAATTATTAAGCATATATTATGGCCTCTCCGATTACGCAGGCGATGAAACAAATCGCTGACGAAAAGGGCATTGCCTACGAGTCAGTCCTCGAGACGGTGGAAACCGCGCTTGCGGCTGCCTACCGAAAAGATTTTGGAAATAAAAACCAGAACATCAGAGTCGAATTCGATCCTGAAAAATACGACGGGCATACCGGCGGCATTCGAGTATTTGACGTGAAGTCTGTTGTTGAAGACATGGAGCTCGACGAGAATTATTTTGAACGATTGGAAGCCTCCACAGCTCCGAAACAAGATAAGGACAGACCCCGGGAAAAACCGGAAGAAAAAAAGCCGGAACCGGAAGGAAAAAAAGAAGATGGACTTACGGAAGGGGAAGAAGAGTTTAAGTTCAATCCGAAAACGATGATCATGCTTTCGGACGCGCGCGACTTGAAACCGGATGCGCAAATCGATGAAGAGATTCGCGTTGAGCTTCATGTGCCGGCCGCCTTCGGTCGCATGGCAGCGCAAACGGCCAAGCAAGTTATTCTGCAAAAACTTCGTGAAGCGGAGCGCAGCGTTATTTTCGGAGATTTCAAAGGACGCGAAGGGGAGCTGATGAACGTTATCGTTCAACGCCGCGAAGGACGTGTTGTGCTCATCGATCTTGGTCGCGCAACAGGAATCCTGCTTCCGGAAGATCAAATTGAAACAGAAAGATATTATCCGGGAACGCGTATCAAAGCCGTACTTCGCCAAGTTGAAATGACTCCACGTGGTCCGGAAATCCGTCTTTCACGTACAAGCAAACAGCTTGTGACCGCATTATTTGCACAAGAAATTCCGGAAATTGAAAATGGAATTGTGGAAATCCGTGAAATTGCACGCGAACCAGGCAGTCGCACAAAGGTTGCCGTTGCAACAGCGGATGACTCCATTGATCCAATTGGTTCTTGTATCGGTCAGCGCGGAACACGTATTCAAACCATTATTCGAGAACTGGGCGGAGAAAAAGTTGATGTGATTGAGTGGTATGAGGATCCGGCGGAATTTATTCGCGCGGCCCTGTCGCCAGCAAAAGTATCTGCCGTAGAGCTGGATGAAGCTACGCATCTTGCGACGGTAAAGGTTGCAGCCGATCAACTGTCGCTCGCCATCGGAAAAGGTGGACAGAATGTTCGCCTTGCCGCCAAATTAACAAATTGGAAAATAACGGTTGTTGAAGAAGGTGGACGCGTCGTAGGGGACTCAGAAACCATGGAATTCGATCTTCCGGAAGCCGTAGAATCGGATGAGGACGCGCCTGAGTCAGCGGAAGAATCTCAGCACAAAGCAGAAGAGCGGGCCGAAGAACCGCTTGAAGGCGCCGCCACGGCAGCCGTCATTGCCGCGGAAGCTGTACCGGAGGGAGAGGAAGAAAAAGAGGAAGAGGTAAAGGAAGGAAAAAAAGAAGATGAACAAAAAGAGGAAACTCCCTCGGTAACGGAATAACCTTGTATGATTGGACAAATCTTTCAAACCCTTTTCATTCAGCCGATTCTCAACCTGCTGGTTTGGTTGTATCTGTATGTCCCGGGACAAGACA
>PCSZ01000061.1:0-13859 GCA_002786495.1 Candidatus Uhrbacteria bacterium CG22_combo_CG10-13_8_21_14_all_47_17
GAGAGGGTCGGGGGTTCGAATCCCTCGGCGTCCACCACATAAAAAATCCTGTGAAAGCAGGATTTTTTGTTTCTTTTCTATAGAATATGGTTTTATTCTACTTTATTTTATGCGCCATAGTATCGACAAAAGTGCTTTATTGAGCTAGGATCTTACCTATCTATGTCCGCCTATGCGCGGGAGAGTATCGAGCGACTCGCAAGTATTGTGCAGCCGCAGGAATACGCCCCACCACCCGATTCGTCTCCAATCACCGTTCACGCGGCCGTGAGTCGTTTTGCTGTTCTGTATGAAAAAATCCGCAACGCGGTTGATTACAAAGATGACCATTTGCTTCGCAAATCGGCTATTCTTCGTATTTTAAAACGCCAGCTCGCTCTTGAGGGTGATGCGGAAGCAGCGAGCGTTCAATTGATTCGTGAGCTTATTGCGGCGCGTTATCTGCCGAACGCTGTGCTTCCTGAATCGCTTTTTGCGAAGGTGGCTACGGTCATCCAAAAATATCTTGTTATCAACCGCATTAAGATTGCGGATGAAAAGTATGACGAGTGGCTCTTTGGAATTGTTGCCGCCGAACTTGAAGAGCTCGTAGACGATCATACGCAAATGAAGGGATTTATTAACTTCCTGTATGAACAGCTCGCGGACAAGATTTTGGTGGACGAGGATATTCTAAGCGACACGGATCGTCGTTTGCAGGTTTATATCGCTTGCCATCGTTGTTTGATTAAGGCGGATGATGAAATGGTTGGTTTCAAACTGGCGCGCGCCTATCAACCGCTGTGGATGGCGCCGGAACAATGGGTAGAGGCTCCGCATGAAATGGCGGAAAACATGGTGCGTGTATACAGCTCCGTTCAAGCTGCGCTCACACAGAAGCTTGGTCAGAAATTTATTGTCGCCGTAAAACCTTGGGCTATTTCTTTAAATATTTTGCGCACGGCCTTGAATGAGAATCCTCCACAAGCCGCTGAACTACTTCAGAATCCCGAAGCGCTCCATGGTGCTGTTGAACGTATTGCTGAGCGCCGCATGAAAGAAGCGCATGGTCGATTGAGACGTGGAACCGTTCGCGCGATTATTTATCTTTTTATCACAAAAATTTTCATTGCCCTCGCGCTTGAAATTCCATCCGAGCTCGCCCTGTATCATCAAGTGAATAATGCGGCTCTGCTCACAAACATTACGTTTCCTCCTGTGCTTATGTTCCTTGTTGGTTCCATGATTCGCATGCCGGGCAAAGAGAATGTGAAGCGTATTAAGCTTGGCGTAGACGAATTACTTTCCGAAGACGGAGCTCCGGAGAAACGTATTCGTATTCAAAGAAAACGCGGAACCGTTTCCCGTTTCGTTTTTGGCTTGGTATATGCCGGCACATTTATCATTACATTCGGGCTCATTATCAGCGGACTTAAGTTCCTGCACTTCACCGGAGTGAGTTCGGTTATATTCATTTTCTTCCTTTCGGTTGTAAGCTTTTTTGCTTTTCGTTTGCGCATCAGTGCAAAAGAATTCGTCGCCGTCGTGCGGCCGGATCGTCTTACAACAATGATTTTGGACTTTTTCTCGCTGCCAGTTCTTCGCGCAGGAAGATGGCTTTCCGAAACATTCTCGCGTTTCAATCTCTTTATTTTCTTTTTCGACTTTATTGTTGAAGCGCCATTCAAAATATTTCTCAATGTACTTGAAGAATGGTCTGCCTTCATGAAGGAAAAGAAAGAACAGTTAGAATAATGAATCGTTTCACGCTTACATCCACCGAAGGGAATGTGAGGAGAGGGGTTCTCGAAACACCGCATGCGCGGCTTGAGACGCCTTTTTTTATGCCCATTGCCACGAAGGGCGCTGTCAAAACGCTTTCGTCTTTTGATATAGAACGGCTCGGATCGCCAATCTTGCTTTCAAATACGTATCATCTCTGGCTGCGTCCGGGACTCGATGTTCTGAAAAAATTTAAAGGCTTGCACGCCTTCATGGATTGGGACAAAGCTCTTCTGACGGATTCCGGCGGGTTTCAGGTTTTCAGTCTTTCCGGTTTGAGAAAACTTTCAGAGGAAGGCGTGGAATTCCAATCGCATATCGACGGAGCGAAACTCATGCTGACGCCGGAGCTCTGTATGGAAATACAACGCACAATCGGAAGCGATATTTGTATGGTGCTCGATGTCTGCACGGAATTGCCTTCTACAGATGAAAGTCTTCACGAAGCACTGGAACTGACAGCGCGCTGGGCCAAGCGTTCCAAAGAGGCTTTTGAAAAAACAAAAGAAGGCAGCGTAAATCCGGATGCGCAATTATTCGGCATTATTCAAGGCGGAACAAATATTGAATTGCGCAAAAAGAGCGCCGAACAATTATTGGAAATAGGCTTTGACGGGTATGCTGTCGGAGGCCTGTCCGTTGGGGAGCCGTTTGAAGAAGCATGCAAAGTTTTAGACGCGCTTCAAGAAACACTTCCGAAAGATAAGCCGCGCTATTTTATGGGAGGCGCTCAGCCGCATGAAATCGTGGCCTATGTGCAACGAGGCATTGATATGTTTGATTGTGTGCTGCCAACGCGAAATGCGCGCCACGGAACCATATATCGATTTGTACACGAGGATCTTTCCAAACCGGATTTTTTTGAAACAATTCACGTGACAAATGAGAGATTTAAAGAATCACAAGAGCCGATTATTCAAAACGCGGATCTGAACCGGGAGCTTGATCAAGAGCTTTCTCGATATTCCATGGGATATCTGCGCCATCTTTTTACGGTGAATGAAGTACTTGGGATGCGGCTCGCAACGCTCGTCAACCTTCGATTTTATCTTGAACTCATGGAACGCATTCGCACAGCAATAGAAAACGACCGCCTCTAAGAGGCGGTCGTTTTCTTATTTTCTCTTCTATTGATTCCTGCTCGCGCAGCAGGCAAAATCGCTAAACATGCCAGATCTTCTTGAGAACATGAATGAGGCGCAATGCGAGGCTATTACGCATGAAGACGGCCCGCTTTTAATTGTGGCGGGTGCGGGAACAGGAAAAACAACGGTATTAACGCGCCGCTACGTTCACCTGAAAGATGTAAAAAACTTGATGCCGGAAAATATTCTGGCGCTCACCTTTACTGAGAAGGCTGCCGGAGAAATGGAAGATCGTATTTTGGAATTGCTTCCAAATGGAACTTATGATTTTTGGATTCATACATTTCACGGATTCTGTCAGCGCGTTCTTGAAGATCATGCGCTGGAAATTGGACTTCCAAACACCTTTCGTCTTTTAAATGAAACGGACGCTTGGCTTTTGTTAAAGCGTCGATTTGATGAGCTTCCTTTGGATCACTATCGTCCGCTTGGGAATCCGGTGAAATTTTTACAAGCGCTCATTCAGCACATATCCCGCGCGAAGGATGAAGGGATTACACCGGAAGATTATCACGCTTATATAAAAGAGGCTGCTCTTGTTGGCGACGCGGATACAGTAGAAGGGGAGCGGAAGCGCCTTCAAGAACTGGCAGATGCTTACACGGCTTATCGTCGTATTTTATTGGATGAGGGTGCGCTGGATTTTGGAGATCTTATTCTTGAGACGCTTCGGCTTTTTCGAGAGCGGCCCATGGTTTTGCGGGCGTATCAAGAGCAATTTAAGTTTCTCATGGTGGATGAGTTTCAAGATACGAACTGGGCGCAGTATGAATTATTAAAAATGCTGGCGGGACCTTCTCGAAATATCACCGTTGTTGGAGATGATGACCAGGCGATTTACAAATTTCGCGGCGCATCGCTCGCAAATATCCTTCAACTCCGCGATGATTATCCGGACGCGAAAACCGTCGCGCTGACGCAAAACTATCGCTCGCAAAAAGAAATATTGGATCATGCCTATCATTTCATTAAAAACAATAATCCGAATCGTCTTGAGGTGAAATTGGCAGACACAGGATTATCAAAAGAATTGAAAAGCGTTCGAGGTGCAGGTGGAAATGTAGGCGTGCTTTGGCATCAAACGATCGATGACGAAGCGGAAGCAGTCGTTGAAGATATTAAGTCTAAAAAAGCAAAAGACCCTTCTTTAACCTGGGACGATATTGCGGTGCTTGTGCGTTCAAACAATACCGCCGAACCGTTTGTGCGTGCATTTGATCGCGTGGGAATTCCGTTTCAATTCCTTGCCCTACGTGGGCTGTACGCAAAGCCAACTATTCTGGATGTGCATACGTTGCTTCGGCTCATGAGCGGCCACCATGATTCTTCCATTGTGTGGCGCGCACTTGGAATGCCAAGCTTCAATGTATCAGCGAAGGACAAAGCTGAGATGCTTCATCAATCGAACAGGCGGGGAATGCCACTTTGGCAAATCCTTAAACAAGTTCGTTCAACAAAGATTTCCAATGATGGCACGCGCATTGTTGAGCGTTTGGTGAAAACAATCGAAACATTGTCAGAAGATGCGAAACGCGAACCACCGCTAAAAATCCTTCAGCTCGTGCTTGAAAAAACGGAGTATCTCGATATGGTGATGCGCCTTCCGGAGCGTGAGAAGCGCGAGGCTTTGCAATACTTAAATGCTTTTGCTGACCGCATTCGCCGATATGAACATTCAACGCATGGGCCGTCCCTTCAAGATTTCTTAGCGGAACTCGAGCTTGAGCTTGAAAGCGGAGAAGAGGGGAGCTTGAATTCGGATCCAGATGCGGGTCCGGAATTGGTGAAGATTATGACGGTGCATGCCGCCAAGGGTCTGGAATTCAAACATGTCTACATTGTTTCCATGGTGGATCAGCGTTTTCCAACGCGCGCCAGAAGCGAATCGATTCCTTTGCCGGACGGCCTCGTTCAAGAGCGCCTTCCAGAAGGAAATCATCATATCGAAGAAGAGCGACGCCTTTTTTACGTTGCGCTCACACGAGCGAAAGATACGCTTACGCTTACGGGCGCACTTCAATATGGCGGCGCACGCGAGAAAAAGGCCTCGCCCTTTCTCAAAGAAATGGATATGGAAATTCCGGGTGTCCAGACTTCTGACGAGGACGGAGTAAAACGGCTTCAGCATCGTGAGCTGGATCCGGAAACGTTTTCTTCCGATCTTGTACATTATAATTTGAAAAAACGATTTAGTTTTACGCAGCTTGCCGCTTTTCGCAAATGCCCGCTTCAATACAAGTTTGAACATATTTACCGCATTCCAAAATTCGGAACATTTAACAAAAGCTTTGGACAATCCGTTCATCTTGCCTTTCAAAACATTTTAGGGCTGCACACTATCCGCACGGGTTCGATGCAGAGCTCGTTGTTTGATGCGACAGAGTCAGAAGAGCAATCATGGCCCAAGAATGCCCTGCGCGTCACGCTGGACGAAGCCATGGCTATTTTCCAGGAATGTTGGATTGATGAATGGTATAAAAGCCGAGAGCAGCATGATGAATTTTTTGAAAAAGGAAAACAGGCCGTGCGGGCTTTTTGGAAAGCTTATGAACAGTCAGTTCCAGATATCGCGTTTGTGGAAAAGCCTTTTACACTTGCGCTCGGGAAGCATTCCATTAAAGGAAAGATCGACCGAATTGATCGCCTCGCTGATGGAACATTTGCTGTGTACGATTATAAAACCGGACAAGCAAAAGACACGATTGACGCGGAGGCAAAAGAGCAGTTGCATCTGTATCAAGTTGCATTAGAAGAAGAGGGGAAGACCGTTTCCAAACTTGCCTACCTCTATGTCCTTGATTGGAAAGAGCTTGAAGTTGAACCGCTACGTGAGAAAAAGCGGGAAGCTTTTCTCGAAAAGATTGAGAGCCGCATGGAGGCGATCATTACCTCTGATTTTCACCCGGAACCGGACCCGTTTTCCTGTCGTTATTGCGATTTCAAAAGCATCTGCGAATTTAAAAAGCTATGAGTTTTCAGTCTATTCGCCGCATTCTCCCAAAAGCTATTGAGCATGCCGGAATTAAAAAACATATCGATGCGGTTCGCGTTGTAGAATCTGCTGAGAAAACACTGCAAGCACTTTGGGGAGAAGAGCTTGCTCACAAAGTTCGTTTTGTCTCATTTCAATCAGGTATACTCAAAGCGACTTCTTCTTCACCGGCCGCCGTGCAAGAACTAAAGCTATTGCAAACGAAATTTCAAAATGAAGTGAATCGTGCGCTCGGAGAAAAAATTGTACGCACATTGAATGTCTTCCACGTCTGATTTATGATAGGACTATGAATTATGCATCCTATCTCTGGTTTATGGGCGCGGGTACATTGCTCGCGTGGGGAGCGTGGGCCACTGTTATTTTTCAAGTAAATCTGCATGAAGCCGGTATTTTGGGTGTAATTCTTTTTTATCTGACGCTTGCAGTCAGTTTGCTCGGAAGTTTTTCTATTATGGGCGTTGTGTATCGTGTTCACGCATTAAAACGTAAACATGTCATAAGCAGAGAAGTTCGTATTGCGTTTCGACATGCAATTCTCTTAACGGTCGTTGCTATTTTCAGCCTCATTCTTTCAACGAAGAGCTGGCTCACTTGGTGGTCATTCTTATTGCTCATTGCTTCTGTAGGCATCGTGGAGTATATCGCTTTGCTTATTCAAGAAACCCATCGGACCTAAGATATTTTCGAGGCGGCCCGGGAGGGCTTGACGGGTGTGGCATTCTATTCATCGCCGATTTAAGATAGGGGAACTATGTGGTCCAGATTTTTAGGGCATTTTACGAAACAGCTTGGCATTGACCTGGGAACGGCCAATACATTGATGTATGTGAAGGGAAAAGGCATCGTTGTGAATGAGCCATCTGTTGTCGCCATCAATCGACGCAATGACAAAATTATTGCCGTCGGAGAAGACGCTCTTGCTATGGTTGGAAAGACGCCGCCGCATATTCAGGTCACAAAACCTTTGCAACGAGGCATTATTGCTGACTTTGAAGTAACGGAAAAAATGCTGAGGTATTTTTTTGAACGTGTTCACAATGACAAAGCGCTCGCAATTCCACGTCCGCGTGTTGTTATCTGCGTGCCGCTCGATGTAACGGAGGTAGAACGGAAAGCTGTAGGAGACGCGGCGACAAGCGCAGGCGCGCGCGAAGTTTTAGTGGTTGAAGAACCGATTGCTGCCGCGATTGGCGCGGGAATTGATATCAGCGAACCAGCCGGGAACATGATTATCAATGTCGGCGCCGGCTCAACAGAAATCGCGGTCATTTCTTTGAGTGGCGTCGTAACCTCTAAGAGCGTTTCCATCGCCGGCGAAGAAATGAACAGGAATATTATTCAATACGCTCGAGACGTTTTTAACCTGCTCCTTGGAGAACGCGTCGCGGAACACATTAAGATTGAAATTGGTTCTGCCATCGAATTAAATGAAAAGCTGGAAGCGAATATGCGCGGAAGAGATCTTCTTTCCGGTTTGCCTCGCGAGATCGTAGTAAATGACGCGCAAATTCGTGAAGCGCTTGGTCGATCCGTGAAAGCTATTGTCGATCATGTGAAAGCTATTCTTGAAATCACGCCTCCGGAGCTTGTCGCCGATATTTATCAGCGCGGTATTGTTCTTACCGGCGGCGGGGCGCTTCTTCGCGGATTGGATGATGCATTGAGCAGGGGAACGGGACTTCCGGTACGCGTTGCGGAAGAAACATCTTCTTGCGTCGTGCGCGGAACGGCAAAACTTCTTGATGATAAACAATTGCTGAATGACGTTGCCATTCCTGCGAGCGATCTCGTAAAAGGCATTTAGACATGCGACTGAATCGTTGGCTCATTCTTCTTGGCGCAATCATCCTGATTGTGATTCTCGGCTTAGCCGGCTTATTTAAGCCGGTAGGAAACTTGATCCAAACCATAACGCTTCCCGTTGTGAGTCAGTTGACGCGTGCGACAGAATACGTTTTTGACAGCGCCCCTGAATCAGAAAAAGACGCGCATATTCAAGACCTGGAATCGCGTTTGAATAATATGACCGTGGACTATGTCCACTTAAAGGCGCTCGAGGAAGAGAACCGCTCCTTGCGCGCGCAAGCTCAATTTCTTGAGACATCCGGCTATGACAGTGTTGGCGCGCGCGTTATTGGAAGAGAACGACAAAACGGACGTTCGCTTCTTCTTGTTGATAGAGGAAGTAGCGATAATGTTGAAATTGGCCAAGCTGTTATTGCGGAGGAAGGGATTTTTATAGGAAAAATCAGCCAAATTCGAGATCGGGTGGCAACCGTGGAATTATTCACAGACCCACAGAGTCGTGTCGCGGCTTCTTTACAGGGAAACGAGTCATTGATCGGCGTTGTTGAGGGAAGGGGGAACGGAGCATTAGCTTTAACTTTTATTCCAAGCGGAACAGAAATGAGCCGTGACGAAATTGTCGTTACCGCAGGAACAGAAGAGCATGTGCCGGGCCATTTGCCGCTCGGCGTTGTAAATGTCGTTGAGGGAAAACCGAATGATCCGTTTTTGGAAGCTTCGATTGAGCCACTTCTTGATTTGGAACGTGTTGTATTTGTAAATATTTTGCGCCCCGCCGCGCTTCGCCCGCGTCTATGATGAAATATTTTATCCTAGCCATTCTTGGAATCATCGCCGGTTTTTTGGAAGTCGGCGTTTTGCCATTTTTGCCGGGATGGTTTGTTCCGGCACCGCTGTTTGTGGGGACAGTTATTCTGATCGTTACAAGCTCAAGAGCGCGCGCTCTCACGTTTGCGCTCGCGGGCGCGCTTGTTCTTTCCGGATACGGGATCTTCACATTTGATATTCCCATCCTCCATTGGCTTCTTATCGTGTTCGCGCTAAGCCTCGTGTCGCAGAGATTTTTAACGAACCGTTCCTTATACGCTACCGCCGCATTGCTTTTCCTTGGGAGGCTTCTCGACTGGTTTCTTCATTTTTTGTTCTCGGAGCTTGGAAGACTTTTTGGAGGGAGCTATTATATTTGGTCGCTTCCTTCAAATCTGCTCAGTACGCTTCTTTGGGATCAGTTGGTGGGTATGACACTTTTTATCCTATTCGCTATGGTTACGAGGCGTTTTTCCCCTCAGGTCGGTCGGTCAAATTCGTTTGCCTGGCAGAATTCATAAAGTGAGTTATGCGATTATTCCGACGTAAACGAACATCCTCGGTCATACACCATGAAGTGTTTTATGAGGATGAAATTACCTCTGTACAAAACCGTCCGATCTTTCTCGGCCGAGCTTTTTCGAAGGCGCGTTATCGGGCGGCGGCTATTTTTCTTTTATGCGCCATATCGCTTTTGCTTGGGAGAGCGGCCTACATGCAAATTGCACAGGGAAGTTCTTATCAAGCGCTCGCCGAAAATAATCGCCTTCGCAAAGTAGCTATTCCGCCAAAGCGCGGCATGATTCGCGATCGAAGTGGTCGCGTATTGGCCGATAACGTTCCGCGTTTTCAAGTAACGTTTACGCCATTCAATCTTCCAAACGACCAAGCAGCCGTCGAATCTGAAATGAGCCAAGCAGCGCGTCTTCTCGGGCTTTCCGTGAATGATCTTTTGCCGCTTGCCTATGCAACAGGTACAGCGCGCGACGAAACAACAACTGTGGCCGATGAAATGCCATATGCACAGGCGATGAATGTTGCGATCGCGCTTCCGTCCCTACCGGGATTTAATCTTGAAGTCGGTTCAAAGAGACGCTATCCGCAGTCAGAGGAAACACAAAGTCTTTCACATATCCTCGGGTACTTGGGAAAGCTTTCACTGGAAGAATATACAACGGCGCGTGAAGACGGATATCGGCGCAATGATGAAATTGGTAAAACGGGACTGGAACGTTCCTACGAAAGCATGCTACGCGGTGTATTGGGCGAACAGGTGAGCGAAGTGGACGCGCATGGAACGGTGAAGGCACTTGTTGAAGATCGTCCGCCTGTTGATGGAACGGATATTCAATTAACGCTTGATCTTGAATTGCAAAAAACGGCGGAAACAGCTCTCAAAGATGAATTGCAAAAAATAGGCATGACGCGAGGTGCGGCGATCGCTATGGATCCGCGAGACGGTTCTATTCTTGCGGCTGTATCTTTGCCCGCCTATGACAATAATTATTTTTCCGGCTCGGTGTCTTCGACGTATTATAAAGCATTGATTCAAAATAAAGACCAGCCTCTTTTTGCGCGCGCGTGGGCGGGAACCTATCCATCAGGTTCAACGGTTAAAATTCTTATTGCCGCCGCTGCGCTTGCTGAAGGAATCATTACGCCGAATACAACTGTCCTTTCCACCGGAGGATTGCATATCGGCCCTTGGTTTTTCCCTGACTGGAGTCCGGGAGGCCATGGGATTACAAATGTTCGAAAAGCAATCGCCTTGTCGGTGAATACATTTTTTTACACCATTGGCGGTGGCTACGAATCCTTTGTCGGGCTTGGCGTTGATCGTTTATCTTCCTGGATGAAGAAATTCGGACTTGGTTCCCCGACGGGTATTGATGTTCCCGGAGAAGGAAAGGGACTGGTGCCGAGCGCCGAGTGGAAAGAGCGCGCAAAAGGAGAACGTTGGTTTGTGGGAGATACCTACAACCTATCGATCGGACAAGGAGATTTACTTGTCACGCCGCTTCAAGTTGCGCGATACACGGCGACCGTTGCCAATGGAGGGCGTTTGGTTGTTCCGCATTTCATGAAACAAGATCAAGCGGAAGCGCCGCTTGTAGCGGATAACTTGGAACAAGATCTCCAGGTTGTACGTGAAGGTATGCGCCAAACCGTCACCGACGGATCGGGGCGGGCGCTTTCCAATATGAGCTTTGCCGTTGCGGGAAAAACAGGAACAGCGCAGTGGTCATCAGAAAAAGACACACATGCCTGGTTTACCGCTTTCGCTCCCTATGAAAACCCGGAGATTGTCGTCACGGTTCTTTTGGAAGAAGGCGGCGAGGGATCGTCTGTTGCGGTTCCGGTTTCTCGGCTTATTTTGCAAAAGTGGTGGGAGCTTCGCACGGCGCGTCAGGGAGCTTTTTAAACGCTTTAAATCAGCGTTGACAAGCCCAAAGCGATTCAGTACGCTTTCTTAAACAAGTTGCGCGGGTGAGCCCGTGCGCTTTTCGTTCCGGTGGGAACGTATTATGATCAATCTATCTATCCTATGGCACAAGTACAATACATGAGCGCCGCTGGCCTTGAGAGGCTTAAGCAGGAACTCCACGAACTCAAAACCGTAAAGCGCCGAGAGCTGGCAGATCGTATCGAGACCGCAAAGGCCCTTGGTGATTTATCCGAAAATGCGGAATATCACGAAGCGAAAGACGCGCTTAGTTTTGTTGAAGGACGCATTCATGAAATCGAAGATATTTTAAAAAATGTCGCGGTCATAGAAGAGGAAACGGGAGCCGTGGGGATTATTCGTATTGGCTCAACGGTTGTCGTTGAAGTAAATGGAAAAGAAAAAACGTACAGCATTGTCGGTTCAAATGAAGCGGATCCTTTGCAAGGTCTTGTCTCGAATGAATCGCCAATCGGAAGCGCGCTGCTGGGAAAGAAGGAAGATGACATTGCGGAAGTGGAGGCTCCGGCGGGCAGAATTATCTATAAAATTAAAAAGGTTACCTAGCGACTATGTTGGAGGAGACTCAGGTGCGTTTAGAAAAACTGGAAAAGCTAAAAGCTCTCGGCATGAATCCGTACGCTGTAACAACGCAGCGCGATACATTAGTGGAAGAGCTTCTAGCTTCTTTTGATACTTGGAGCGAAGAGAAACACGTTTGTACAATTGCGGGACGTATTCTGTCCGTGCGTGTTCACGGGGGAATGATGTTTGCCGATATCGTGGATGGAACGGGAAAGTTTCAGATTGCTTTCAAAGAAGATGAAATTGGCGAAGAAGCTTTTGGTCAATTTCGTGATTTAGTTGATCCCGGTGACATCGTAGAAATTCGCGGAACACTTTTTACAACGAAGCGCGGAGAAAAGAGTTTGCAGACAAGCGCCTGGACCATGCTCACGAAAGCTTTATTGCCGCTTCCGGAAAAATGGCATGGGCTTCAAGACGTAGAAAAACGCTATCGTCATCGCGAACTGGATCTTATTGCGAATCCAGAGGTGAAAGAACGTTTTATTGTGCGCTCGAAACTCGTGGCAAGCCTACGACGTTTTCTCGCGGATAAAGATTTCTTGGAAGTTGAGACGCCGATTCTCCAGCCTATTCCCGGAGGAGCAAATGCGCGTCCCTTTATTACGCGGCATAATGCGCTCGATATTGATTTGTATTTGCGTATTGCACCGGAATTGTACTTAAAACGTCTCCTTGTCGGCGGATTTGAAAAAGTATTTGAAATCTCGCGTTGCTTTCGCAATGAAGGTATCGATTACGCGCATAATCCTGAATTTACGCAAATTGAGCTGTACTGGGCTTACGCAGATAAGGAAGCCTTTTTCTCGCTCATGGAGGACATGATTATGTCCATGTGTATTGATGCGCTTGGAACGACGAAAATCATAGGAGAGCAAAGCGAGCTCGATTTTGTAGCTCCGTTTAAGCGCATGTCTTTTCGCGATGCGGTGCTTGAAGCATCCGGTGTCGATATAAACGAATATGACAGTGTGGATTCCTTGAAAGCGGGAGTGAAAAAGGCCGGTCTTAAGGTTGATTTTTCAAACGCGGTCGGATTGGGCGAGCACTTGGACGAGTTATACAAAAAAACAGCTCGAGCTAAATTAAAGGGACCTGTTTGGATATTGAATTATCCGATTGAAATGAAACCGCTCGCGGGGCGTTCTCCCGAAGATCCAACAAAATCCGCAACCGCTCAGCTCGTCGTGGAAGGAGCTGAAATTGTAAATGCATATTATCACGAACTTCATGATCCGATTGATCAGCGAAAGCGTTTTGAGGAGCAGCAGAAATTGGAAGAAGAGGGGAGCGAGGAAGCTCAGCGCATGGATGAAGAGTTTCTTGAAGCTATCGAACACGGCATGCCACCGGCCTGTGGGCTCGGGATGGGTATCGATCGACTGACAGCCGTTCTTACGGCAACGCATTCGTTGAAAGAGGTTATTCTTTTTCCAACGCTCCGTCCGTTGCCGCGCCAAGAAACAGAAGAATAGCGTATGAAGACAATCGTTTGTTTCGGAGCATTTGATGGACTTGATGAGGGCCATAAGGCGTATTTGGATGAAGCGCGATCATTGGGCGAGTCTCTGCTCGTTGCTCTTGAAAGCGATCGAAGTGTCTTAGCGAGAAATGGCCAATTGCCGGGAAACGGAGAACAACTCCGCCGAGAGCGTTTGGAAGCGGCTCGCGCTGCGGATGAAATTCGTATTTCCGAACGCGAAGACTTACTTAATCTTCTTCAGGAGACGCGGCCTGATGTCATTTTTCTTCCTTTTTACGAAACAGCGCTCGCAAGACAACTGGAAGAGGCTCTTTCAGAGAGCTCTTCGAAATGGGAGATAGCATTGTCCAAACCATTTCCGGTCGATACACTGCAAAACGACTCGACATCTGTCGATGGCCACGATTCACTTCCTCTCTAAAGCCTATGTTGGATATTAAATACATTCGCGAGCACGCAGCTGAAGTCCAAGAAAACACAAAAAATCGCCGCGTGAGCGTCGATATTGAAGAGCTTCTCCGCCGGGATGAAGCGCGCCTCGATCTTCTCAAAGATTTGGAAGGGAAGCGCATGCGCAGAAATGAAATAGCGGAAGCTATGAAAAGCGCGGGGGAAACAGATCGCCCGAGTCTTATCGAAGAGGGAAAGAAGCTTAAAGAAGAGCTGTCAGCGCTTGAGACACGCTACAAGGAGCTGAATGCGGAAGCGAACACACTTCTTATGCAGGTGCCTAATCTGACGCATCCTGACGCCCCTGTGGGAGCTGACGACTCGGACAATAAAGAGCTGAGCCGAAATCAAGATCCGAGAGAACTGAGCTTTGAAGCAAAAGAT
>PCSZ01000061.1:13901-17840 GCA_002786495.1 Candidatus Uhrbacteria bacterium CG22_combo_CG10-13_8_21_14_all_47_17
TGAGCGAGGTGCAAAAGTAACCGGAGCAAAATTCTATTTTATAAAAAATAAACTCGTGCTTCTTGAGCAGGCGCTCACGCAATGGGTTTTGAAAGAAATGGTTGGAGAAGGGTATAAGCCTGTCATCACTCCCGACCTCGCAAAAAACTCCGTTCTCGAAGGCATTGGCTTTCATCCGCGCGGTCCGGAGACGCAGGTCTATTCCGTGGAAGATTCCGACATGAGTTTGATTGGTACGGCGGAAATTCCGCTTGGCGGAATGCATATGGACGAAGTGTTCGACGAAGATCAGCTCCCGCTGAAATATGTCGGTCTCTCGCATTGTTTCCGAACGGAAGCCGGAACTTACGGCCGCGAGTCTTATGGTTTGTATCGCGTGCATCAGTTTTCAAAAGTGGAGCTTTTCATTTACGCAGCACCTGAACAGTCAGATGCTTTGCACGAAGAACTGCGCCGTCTCGAAGAAATGATTTTTACAAAACTCGGATTAACATATCGCGTGGTTGATATTTGTACCGGCGATTTGGGCGGTCCGGCATATCGTAAATACGATCTTGAAGCTTGGATGTGGGGCCGTGGCGAAGGAAAAGGAGACTGGGGAGAGGTCACAAGCACCTCAAATACAAAGGATTATCAAGCGCGTCGCCTCAATATTCGCCTGCGAAGAAAAGACGGATCTATGGAGTATGCGCATACGCTCAATGGAACCGCGCTTGCCCTTTCTCGCGCTCTGATTGCGGTTATGGAACAGAATCAAAACGAAGATGGGAGTATTACCGTTCCGGAAATTCTGCAGCCATACACAGGATTTGAAAAAATTGATTAACCACGGCCATGCATCGTCCGGAGCTCGCAAAATCGTGGATTGAAATTTCAAAGACAGCTTTGCTGTCGAATTATCAACTCTATAAAGAGCGCATTTCATCCGGCGCATCCGTTATGCCCGTGGTGAAAGCCAATGCCTATGGGCATGGTCTTGTACCGGTTGCAAAAACACTTTGGGAAAACGATTCAGAACTTCGTTGGCTTGCCGTTGATCGTCTTGAAGAAGCGATCGTTCTGCGAAAAGCTGGTTGGACGAAATCGATCTTAGTTCTCGGCTATATCCCGCAAGAGGGTTTGGAAGGAGCGATGAAAGAATCGATTTCTTTTGTGTTGTTTCATGAAGACATACTCGAAAGTATTCGAGCGATCGCAAAAGATGCGCGGATAAATATTCACATCCCCATCGAAACGGGATTACATCGCGAGGGAATAGAGTTGGAAGATCTTCCTCGCGTTTTGAAAATGATTGCTTCCATGCCGCAAGTTCATATCGAAGGCGTGCAAATGCATTTCGCGAACATAGAGGACACGAGCAGCCGAGCCTATGCCGATCACCAATTAATGAACTATCAAAAAGCTCTTGAGATTTTTAAAGAACAAAATATTGATTCATTCATAAAGCATGGAGCGGCGAGCGCTGCGGCTATTTTATATTCAGATACGCATTTCGATTTAATCCGACTCGGTATCGCCTTATACGGACTCTGGCCTTCGGACAAAACAAAAAAACAAACGCATGAGAAAAACAGTGAGACGAAATTAAAACCGGTTCTCACATGGAAAACAATTATCGCTCAAGTAAAGCCCGTGAAAGCGGGGGAGCCCGTGAGTTATGGTTTAACGGAATGCGTGGAAAAAGATTCTACCATCGCTGTTTTGCCGATAGGTTATGCGGATGGATTTGATCGTGTAAGCCTGTCGAGCAGGGGAGAAGTGTTGGTAAAAGGAAAGCGTTGCAAAGTTATCGGCCGCATTTGTATGAATATGTGTATGGTAGATGTAACGGAGGTTTCGGAAATAAAAGAAGAAGACGAAGTCGTTATTATTGGCGCGCAGGGAGATGAAGTGATTACAGCAGAAGAATTAGCCGGAGAAGGGGAGATGATCAATTACGAGATAGTAACCCGCATTAACGCGGCGCTTCCAAGAGTCGTCGTCGACTAAGATTGCGAAAGCGCGCACGGAGTGGCAAAATAGAGCTATGATAAAGCGTCAAAAGCTTATTCGTGTTGCCGTGCTGCTCGGCGGCGTTTCCAGCGAGCGTTCCGTTTCCCTCCAGTCGGGACGGGAGGTTTTACGGCATCTTCCCGATCAATATATTGGAAAAGCCTATGATCCGAAAAAGGATCTTTCAAAACTCTTTGTGGACGCGAAGGCCGGAAAGGTTGACATTGCTTTTAACGCGCTTCATGGGCCTTCCGGTGAAGATGGCCGGATACAGGGTTTTCTCGATACGCTCGGAATTCCTTCAACGGGCTCAGGCGTGCTCGCAAGCGCGCTTGCAATGGATAAAAGCATGGCAAAACGCGTATATAGTTCAGCTGGAATTCCATCACCCAGAGCTATTCAAATAAAAGCGGACGACTGGAAACGTCACAAAAAAGAGCTGTTAAAGCTCATTGCACATGACATAAAAAGTCCGATCGTTGTGAAGCCAAACAGCAGTGGCTCCAGCGTCGCTATCACGGTTAAGCCTATAAAAGCGGATTGGAGCCGAGCCATATCAAAAGCGCTGAAGGAAGAAGGTGAATCCTGTCTCGTGGAAGCTTTTCAAAAAGGTCGCGAATTCACGGTTCCCATCTTAGAAAAAAAAGGAATTCCGAAAGCTTTACCTGTTATTGAAATTCGCACAAAACGCACTTTTTTTGACTATGAAGCAAAGTATGAAGGTGCGAGCGAAGAAATCTGTCCGGCGCCTATTCCGGAAGAGGTTCGCACGCAGGCTCAAAATCTCGCGCTTGATGCGCATGCGGTTTTAGGTTGCAAAGGGTATTCGCGTACCGACATCATCTGGCAAGACAGCGGTTTATTTGTTCTTGAAACAAATACACTGCCAGGGCTTACAAAAATGTCCTTGTTTCCGCAGTCGGCAAAAGTTGCCGGTATTACATTTGCGGAGCTTCTCGATCAAATTCTTCAAGAAGGATTAAGAGCGTAACTATGAGTAGGTCGTCAAAGCGGTGGATACCCATGAGTCACGGCGACTTAACGCGCGCTTTCCGCGAGCGTCGTGCTTCAAAGCGTCAGACGGTTTTTGTTATACTCGGTATTTTTGCTGTCGTTGGTTGGCTTTATATTTTTTTTATAAGCGACTTCTTTATCGTGAATAGCGTTCAGGTGGAGGGGATTAAGAACCTTGACCCGGTAGACGTGAATAGGGAAGTGCTAGCCATCCTGGATAGTAGGGAAGGGTGGAGGCCTTGGCCAAAGCGACATTTGCTTTTCATAAACACAGAAGAGTTAAAGACGAAGCTAAATGACCGTCTTTTTGTCGCAAATGTAACTGTGGATAAAAAGCTTAGAAACGTTTTACGACTCAAGATAGAGGAGAGGGCAAAACGCTTTGTTCTACACTCAAAACAGCAGTATGCATGGATTGATCTACAAGGCGTTGTCACAGATGAATTAACACTTGATGAAAAAAAGAATGTTCAAGCTCGACTCCTTGGTCAACGCGTTGCTGATCCTGATGAGCCGCCTGTTATTAAACGTAATTTAGACGAAATGGTTTCCAGTGGTTACAGCGTATTTAGTAATACGGAATCTAAGGAGTCTATAAGCGTGTCTGAACAGTTAATGGGTCTAGGACTCGCGTATCGCGAAATAGAGCCTCCAGGAGCCTCTAGCACGCTTATGAAGGTACTCAGCCCCCAGGGACAAGAAGTATTAATGGATGTAACGGTTCCTTTGGATTTACAGGTACAAACATACCTGGCATTTATTCAGGCGAAGCCTAAAGGTCTTGAGAATGCTGAATATATTGATGTAAGAGTACCGGGACGCGTGTATTTAAAGGAAAAATAAAAAATAGGTGAATATAGAAGACCTTATTTATTAGCCAAAAAAGCCCAGTAAATGGCTTTTTTAGGCTACATGGTTCGTATAAGATATATT
>PCSZ01000032.1:0-2952 GCA_002786495.1 Candidatus Uhrbacteria bacterium CG22_combo_CG10-13_8_21_14_all_47_17
AGGCCGTTATGTCAAGTATTTGGCTATATCCCCTTCTTTAGGATAAAATACGCTTGAGTATAGGCTAATGTACAGTCGTCCATGAAGTCAGTGGTCAGCTTTCCGGTCAGGTTGCCGACCTCATCGGCATATCGTCTTCGAGGTCTTTTGCTAGACTTTCGGCTGCCGCTCGGATTCGCTCCTTCATGACCTTCCCGGAACTTCCTCGCGTATGCTTTTCTTCACTTGTGTGATGTTTTTCATACTCGGTGTTGTGTCAACTTTTGTAAGCTTGCGGACTCTAGTGCCGCGTACCTCGACCTTCGACGAGCAGTATCTATTTTTTCGAGATCGGGATTTTGGCATAGAAAAACCCCGTGCTCACTGCACGGGGTTTTTCCCTTTATCCGCAGTTTGCGGACGGAAACGGCTCTATTTGTCAGCTCCTACTTCCCATGACACTTCTTATACTTCTTTCCTGAACCACAGGGGCAAGGTTCATTCCGGCCTACCTTAGGTATTGCTTGTCCCGGGCCCTTTGCTTCTGTAGCATGCCCAGGTTCTGCTCCGCTGAGTTCATCCGATGTTTTTGGCGCACCCGAGAGCACAACCGCTCCATGAGATGCCGCCTCGTGCATATCGCGCTCGGCAGCGGCACGTGCCACTTGTACTTTGAAAATCGTGTTTGCAACGCGCGCATTAATTTCTGCGAGCATTCCATGAAACATGCGATAGGCTTCTTGTTTATAAATCACAAGCGGATCGCGCTGGCCGTAGCCCTGCATGCGTACGCCGTGACGAAGGTAATCCATCGCTTGAAGATGTGCGACCCAAAGATCATCAATCGTTCGAAGAAGAACAACTTTTTCAATCTCAGCCATGGCAACATCATCCGTCTTTTCTTCAAGTTCAGCATAAGCGAGATTTACAAATCCCATGATGGACTCAATTAAAGCCGTGCGACGTTCCGCAAGATCATATTTTCCTTCAAGCGCATGCGTGGCGAGTTTAAACTTGCCGGCTACATCAACAGAAGGCGGAAGCATGGCCTTTAATGCATCCTCTATCGGCTTCATGTCCCAGTTTTCTGCGTCTTCATCCGCGGTGTGAAAAGCCACAATCTGTTCAATTTCACCCTCAATGGTTTCAAGGACCCTCATCTTCAACGGGCGCACGCCTTCATGCGTCGGCTCTTCAGAACGACCGAGAATCTCTTGGCGCTTCTTATAAATAACGCCACGATGCTTATTCAAAACATCATCATATTCAAGCAGATGTTTTCGAATATCGAAGTTACGTCCTTCAACCTTCGTTTGCGCCGCTTCAAGCGAACGCGTTAACATTTTATTTTCGATAGGCTGATCTTCCGGAATTTTCAATGTTTCCATCATTCCCTTCATACGCTCTGAGGAAAAAATGCGCATAAGATCATCATCCATGGAAACATAAAACTGCGTCACGCCCGGGTCCCCTTGGCGTCCGGCGCGTCCGCGAAGCTGATTGTCAATACGACGCGACTCATGCCGCTCTGTTCCAAGAACAAACAAGCCGCCAAGATCGCGCACTGCTTTAATTTCTTCCTCTCCAGGAGGATTTCCGCCGAGAATAATGTCAACACCGCGTCCCGCCATGTTTGTTGCGACGGTAACGGAACCGCACCGTCCGGCTTGCGCGATAATCTCAGCTTCCCGTTCGTGATTCTTTGCATTCAGCATGTTGTGTGGAATGCCTGCACGCGTAAGCAATTCATCGAGCAATTCATTTTTTTCAATGGAAGCCGTTCCAATCAAAATTGGCTGTCCTTTTTCGTGGCGCTCTTTTACTTCTTGAACAACCGCCTGAAACTTTCCAAGCTCGCTTTTGTAGACGCGGTCCGGCAAATCTTCACGCTGATTCGGACGATGCGTTGGAATACTTAAAACTTCCAGCTCATAAATCTTGCTAAATTCTTCCGCCTCCGTTGCAGCGGTTCCCGTCATACCGGAGAGTTTTTTGTAAAGACGAAAAAGGTTTTGAAAGGTGATGGTTGCAAGTGTAATGGACTCGCGCTGAATTGGTACGCGTTCTTTTGCTTCAAGTGCTTGATGTAAACCCTCCGAATAGCGCCGCCCTTCCATCATGCGTCCGGTAAACTCATCCACAATTACAACTTCATTATCTTTTACAACATAATCTTTGTCGCGCTTATAGAGCGCATAGGCGCGAAGCGCCTGTTCAAGATGATGCACCATGCGAAAACCGTCGCGTTCATACAAGTTCGGGATACCGAGCCATTGTTCCATCTTTGCGATACCGGCTTCCGTGAGGGTCGAGGTTCGCATCTTTTCGTCGATGACATAATCCGTCTCCTCTTGCAGGCGAGAAACAAGCTCCGAAAATCGATAATAGAGTTCAGCCGCTTCTTCCGCAGGAGCGGAAATAATAAGCGGCGTACGCGCTTCATCAATTAAAATCGAGTCAACTTCATCGATCACGGCAAAATGAAGTTCTCGCTGAACCATATGCTCCTTTGAAGGCGCCATATTATCTCGAAGATAATCAAAGCCGAATTCATTATTTGTCCCATATGTAATATCCGCATGATAGGCCTCTCGGCGCGTAATCGGACGCAAATAATCCATGTCCACGCGGAAGGAACCCGTCGTGTCGCGATCCGGGTCATGTTCCGGCTCGCTCTTAAAAGAAGGATCATACAAAAAGCTGCCCTGATGCTGAATCACGGCAACCGTCAGTCCAAGCGCGTGATACACCTGCCCCATCCAAACCGCGTCGCGACGAGCAAGATAATCGTTCACCGTGATGACATGTACGCCTTTCCCCGTAATCGCGTTCAAATAAACCGGCGCAGTGGCCGTAAGCGTCTTTCCTTCACCCGTACGCATTTCCGCAATCATTCCCCGATGGAGCGTAATGCCTCCAACAAGCTGAACATTGTACTGGCGCTGGTGAAGAACCCGCTGAGACATTTCTCGA
>PCSZ01000032.1:2980-3311 GCA_002786495.1 Candidatus Uhrbacteria bacterium CG22_combo_CG10-13_8_21_14_all_47_17
GAACCCGCTGAGACATTTCTCGAACGAGAGCAAAAGCCTCCGGCACGAGATTATCAAGCTCCTCGCCGCCGGCGAGTCGTGCTTTATAGTCCTCCGTTTTCGTCTTCAATTGATCCGTCGAGAGATCTTTAAACGAACCTTCTAATTGATTGATTTGATCAATAAGGGGCTGGAGTCTTTTAATTTCCTTGGCATTGGGATCGCCAAAAATCTTGGTCAGGAGTCGGCTCATAAATGGGTGGATGTTAGCCGATTTTGACCAAAGCGTCTAGTTTTTAGGATTATTTTCAGGAAGAGCAGTTTTTCCGGAAGATCGATCCTGCAATTTATC
>PCSZ01000042.1:0-13547 GCA_002786495.1 Candidatus Uhrbacteria bacterium CG22_combo_CG10-13_8_21_14_all_47_17
CCCCCATTTTTTTCTTTTAATAGAAGATGAAACGCTCAGCATTGTCCTCCAATTTGTCGGCGTCCTGCCCTCTGGCTTCAAGCACGGGACGCATACGCTCATGCTGGAACGGAGCCACTGGCGCAACTTCAAAAGCCCTCATCAAGTTTTTTCAAAAAACTTTTTCGTCCTCCACTGCACCCAGACACCGGAAAAGAACAAAAGAATGAAATAATGGAAATCCGCCAACAGAGCGGTTTTTTTGTTCAAGAAGTTTTTTTGAACCGCAACGGAAAAACTTACTATCCCCCTAATAAAAAACCATTCGCGCATTTCGCCTCTCCCCCGCCAAAATGTTATGCTACACGCGATATGAAAACGTCCATTCTCGACTCGCGTGAAAAAATCGCCAAACTCGACACCGAAAACCTTCTCGGCTCTATCGAAGCCCTCCCGGATCAAATAGAAATCACTTGGTCCAAATCGGCTTCCGCCAAGCTTCCGGTTGCGTATAAACAAACAAAACGCATTGTTGTCTGCGGTATGGGCGGTTCAACGCTTCCTCCGGATGTTGTTCTTTCCACGTTTCTCAATCGCGTTGCTTGCCCGCTCGTCATTGTTCGCGATTATCATCTCCCCGCTTGGGTGGATAAAGACACGCTCGTGATCGCCTGCAGTTATTCCGGAAACACGGAAGAAACACTGAGTGCCACAAACGAAGCCGCTGCACGCAAAGCCAAAGTGGTTGTTATTACAGGTGGCGGACAGTTATTGGAGCTGGCAAAAAGCAATCGCTGGCCAACACGTCTTCTGACGCAAGAAGGTAATCCTTCAAATCAACCGCGCATGGCCATCGGTTCTTTTACGTTTACACTCATCGAAATCCTCCGCACGCATGGCTCTCTTCATATAGAAGCCGAAGAAGTACATAATCTTGCCGAGTTTCTGCGTGAACAGATGAAGCAATTCACTCCGGAAGTAAAAGACAACCCAGCAAAGCAAATCGCAGAAGCGGCAAAAGAGGGTTTTCCGCTTTTCATTAGCGCACAGCATTTAACCGGCTCGGTTCATGTGATGACGAATCAGTTTAATGAAAATGCAAAACACATCGCCTTTCGTTTGGAAGTACCTGAAATGAATCATCATTTTCTTGAAGCGCTGAGTTTTCCAACAAAGGCGAAAGCCTCTCTCTCCGCTATTTTGTTTCAATCGCAGTATTACAACAGCCAAACCCAAAAGCGCATACAACTAACAGCCGAACTTCTTTTGAAGAACGGCATCCCAACGCAAATCGTAAACTCAGATGCGGCTAGCCCGCTTGAGCAAGCCTGGGAAACGCTTTGTCTTGGCTCATTCGCGAGCTTCTATCTTGCCATGCTACACAAAATTGATCCGGCGCCGGTTCCGAATGTTGAAAGCTTTAAAAAAGCCTTAGCAAACAAACTGCCAACAAAATAAAGTTCAAAAAAACGCCCGATGATCGGGCGTTTTTTATAAATCTCTTTTCCTAGGAACCGGAAGGCGTTGTTTCCGCCGCCTTCAGGGCATCCGTCAACATTTGATCCCATTCCGCTGTCGTCATGCCAAAGCGTCGTGTTTGGTTAATGAATACCGTCGGCGTTCGATCAACCGCATTTTTATTTCCTTCTGCAACATCTGCCAAAACACGATCATCGAACTTCCCGGAGTCATAACAGCTCGTGAATTGTGCTTCATCCATATTCAACTGCCGAGCAAAAGCGACAAAGGATTCTTTCGGATCGCGGAGCGTTTCCCACCCGGACTGCTGCGCGTAAAGCATGTCTTTATAATCCCAGAAACGTCCTTGATCTTGCGCACAGCGCGCAGCATTTGCGGCAGGACGCGCGTTTTTGTGAATGGACATGAGCGGGAAGTCATCCCAGATGAATTTCACGCGATCAGAATACGTTCCAATAGCATAACGGACATTCGGCTCAGCCAAACGGCAGGCGGGACATTCCAAGTCGCCAAAGAGGCGCACGACGACTTTTGCATCTGCCGGCCCGATAAAAGGATCGTTCGTGTCATCAAAAGAAACCGCGCCTGAAGTTGCTCCCGGCGCATTCGCGGGTGGCGCGGAAAGGATGGCCCATACAAGCCCTCCAAAAATAAGCACCGATAAACCAACCGTTATAAAAAGAAGTTTTTTATTGCTATTCATAGTGGCTCTATTTTGCCGTTTGGGCTTCGAGAGGTCAACTGCCTAGCCATCGGCTTTTGATCCAAGATATTTAATAATGGAAAGCGCCGCCTTCGAACCTTCGCCAACGGAAACCGCAATTTGTTTTTCGCTCACATCCGTTACATCACCGGCAGCATAAACGCCTTCAACATTCGTGAGATTCAGTTTATCAATAACGATTTGCTTGCGGCGATCCTTTTCAACAAAATCAATAAAGTCCGCCACGGGCACAAGACCAATTTCAATGAATACGCCTTCCACGGGAAGGCTTTCTTCTTTGCCGTCTTCTGAAGCGATCACGACAGCTTCTACATGATCTTTTCCCTCAATACGCAAAGTCTTGTGCTGATTATGAATAACGATTTTTCTGCTCGCCGTTACTTTTGCCTTCATCACATCATCGCCCATGAGCTGTTCATTGATATTAATGAGATGAATTTTGGAAGAATATTTCTCCGCAAAAAGCGCCGCATCCATCGCGGAATTCCCTCCTCCGACAATCGCTACGTCTTTGTCTCGAAACAATGGCGCATCGCACGTTGCACAAAAGGTTACGCCTTTTCGTTCCAGTTCTTTTTCTCCGGGGATATTCAGCCTTCGATGCTTGCTCCCCGTGGTAATAAGAATCGTTTTCGTTTTATAAACGCCTTTCGCGGTTTTTATGCCAAAGCCTTTTTCAAGCCGCGTAATCTCAGAAACCTTTTCATTTTCATGAAGCTCGAATTGATCTTGATAATGTTCTAAATGCGCCTGAAACTTTTGTACAAGTTCTACACCGGACAAGTCGGGCAAACCGAGATAATTCTCAACATCGCTCGAGTACACAACTTGTCCGCCGATTTCTCCCGTGAACATGGCGAAATGAAGTTGTTGTCGCGCAAGATAAATGGCAGCCGCCATTCCGGCCGGCCCACCTCCAACGATAATGCAGTCGTACATGACCGCAGTATATCACGCTTTTGCTTTTCGACTCGAGTGAAAGCTGCGCACGAACCAAATCCCAACAAGAAACATCGGCACAGCGAGATATTGCGTAGGTGTAAGACCGAAATAGCGCGCATCAACCGTGCGAAGAAAATCCAAACTAAAACGAACCACGCCTTCAATAATCATATAGCTCCCAATCCAAAAACCCGGCTGGCGCTCTTTGCGATTCAGCCATAAGAAAAGTCCGCCGGTCGCAAAGCCAATGAGAGAAAGATACAAACCTAAATCATGACGCACATTTCCATCGGGATATTTTACGCCAAGCATAAAATGCGTGAGCGTTCCGGGATGATCGTGGATAAGAAAACAACCAATACGTCCCACGCCACAGCCCCAAGGCAAACCCCAAACCAAACTGTCGGCATAAGAAATCCAATCAAGCGCATGTTTTCGAACATAGCCTATAAAAGCAACCGCGGCGCCAATATATCCACCAAACATGGAAAAGCCCGTCTTACGCGGATCAAGCGCTTCTAAAGGGTGCTGGAGATAATAGCCCGGCTCATAAAACAAAACATGAAACAGTCTCGCGCCAATGAACGCGCCGATAAAGATCAAAAAAGCGAGATCAAGTATTTTATTTGGATCTAAACCCTTTGCTTTTGCGCGCCGCCAAGCAACAAATGTTCCAAGCGCAAAACCAAGCGCAACAAGTGTGCCCCAAGTCTGGAAGGTGATTCCAAGAATTTGATACGTTTGCGAATGAAGATACGGAATCATAAAACATTCAATAGTTTGAGCGCCGCTTCAAATTCTTTTAACGCGCGCTTCCCTTGCTTCATGGACATATGAAAGCTTGAATCATGCACCATTTGATTGCGCAATTTATGCGCCGGCCAAACTTCTCGAATCTTTTGAAATTTGTATTCCGTCGCTTTCAGCCGTTCTCCCATCGTCTCCCCGGGAACCGCCATGGAACGCAGGACAGAGTCTAAAAGCTTATCCGCTTCTATAACCGACAGCTTCATTCCCATAATCCCCTGTTCTGAATTCTTTTCTATTTCCGCCCAGGTCTGCTTAATTTGATCGAGGCGAAGTCCATAAAGTTCCGGCTTGCGCAAACTGCGGAGAAAATTCCCGATAATGAGACCGCCGACCGTGATAATGACAAAAACAAAAAACAAAACAGCAATAAACGGTCCACCAACCAACCCCGAATTTGTCGTCTGCAAAGGCGCGGAAGAGTTATTCAAGATTAATTGCAAAAGCATCATAGGCGCGCTTGTTCGTAGGCATACGCCGCGTCAATGAGTTCATCATCCGCAAAGCGCTGAGCCGTCATCTGAAGCCCAACCGGAAGCCCTTCATGATCGCCGCAGGACAAGGAAATAGAGGGAACGCCCGCAACATTCGCGCCAACGGTAAAGACATCTTCCAAATACATGGCGAGCGGATCATCCGTTTTCTCGCCTCGCTTGAATGCCGTACTCGGCGTCGTAGGCGTAAGAAGAATATCCACCTCTTCAAATACCCGCGTATACGCTTGATGAATGAGCGCGCGAACTTTTGCCGCTTGTCGATAATACGCGTCGTAATAGCCTTGCGACAAAGCATAGGTTCCAAGCATGACGCGTCGGCGAACTTCTTCGCCCAATCCGTTTCCGCGCGAGTTTAAATACGTTTCAAGAAGCGTATCGGATGTTTCACGTCGGCCATAACGAATCCCATCGAAACGTTCAAGATTCGCGGAAACTTCGCAAGGCATCAAAATATAATACACCGCAAGTGCTTCTTCCGTTTCCGGAAGATCAACTTCCGTCACAATAGCTCCAAGTGATTTGATAATTTCAATTGCTTCTTCTACATGCGCGCGCACGCCGGCATCTATACCATCTCCCCAAGCCTGTTTTGGCAAACCAATGCGAACGCCTTTCAAATTTTTTGGGAAAGAAGGATTAAACGGTCTTCCCATGGAAGTTGTTTGATCCAGCGGATCCGAACCGGCTATGGCTTTAAAAAGCAAAGAAGCATCTTCAACGCTTTTCGTCATAGGACCGATTTGATCGAAGGAAGAAGCCATCGCAATCAATCCTGAGCGAGAAACATGTCCGTAGCTCGGTTTAAACCCCACGATGCCACAGAAGGCCGCCGGCTGACGAATGGAACCGCCTGTATCAGAACCGAGAGCCGCAATGCACAAGTCCGCTGCAACGGCACAAGCGCTTCCACCGGAAGAACCGCCCGGTACGCGTTCCGGATCGCGTGGATGTTGCGTAGGGCCATAAGCGCTATTTTCCGTGGAAGAACCCATTGCGAATTCATCCATGTTCGTTTTTCCCAAAAAGACCGCTCCTTCATTGCGTAGTTTTTTGATAACCGTCGAATCATTCGTCGCTTTATACGTTTCAAGGATTCTTGATCCGGCCGTCGTCCGCGTTCCCTCAATAAGAATATTATCTTTGATCGCAAGCGGAATTCCATCCAAATCGCCAAAAGCTTCGCCTTTTGCCCGGCGTTCATCCGATTCGATTGCCTGTTCAAGCGCGGCACCTTCATGCACATCCAAAAAAGCATTCAGTACAATATTGCGCACGCGAATTTGATCGAGGTATGCACGAACCAATTCCGTTGCCGAAACGGTTTTTTCTTTCAACGCTTTTGCCGCAGAAGCGATTGTGTATTCAAGTTGAATCATACTCAGCCTTTTGGATTTTCAAAGACACCCGGAACACGCAGTGCATCGCCGAGTTTATCCGGAAAGTTTTCTAGAATAATATGCTTGACGTCTTCTTCACAATCACTTGGTACATCGGCCCGAAGCCCGAGCCCAGGTTCTTCATCTTGATATTCGGCTACGCCTTGCACGTCCACTTTTGAAAGTCTTCCGACATAGTCCAAAATGGGATCAAGCGTCTTTTCCATGCGTTCAAGCTCCTCATCGGAAAAGCCGATGCGAGACAAAAGCGCCAAATGCTCTACTTCTTTTCGTTCAATAGACATGGCGAAATCATAGCCGAAAAACAGCCGAACCGACAAGGGCGAGACTCCCGCGCTTTATGAATGAATTTTTCGAAGAAACTGAGCTTCTGAAAGCGTTCCAACCCCTAATTTTTTTGCCTTATCGTATTTACTTCCCGGTTCTTCGCCGACAACAACAAATGAGGTTTTCTTTGAAACCGACTCGGAAATAGTTCCGCCAAGATTACGAATTTTCTCTTTTGCCACTTCACGCGCAATGGAAGAAAACGTTCCGGTAAATACCCAAGTTGTTCCAAGAAGCGGCCCTGTCTTTTCACGTTTTGTCGCCGGCTTCACATGTACGGCTTCAAGCAAATCTTTTATTTCTTGCTTATGATGTGCATCCTGCAAATACGTCATGATGGATTCTGCGACAACTTCTCCAACTCCATCAATTTCTTCCAAATCATCGGCCTTCACCTGAAGGAAGTTTTGAATCGTTCCAAAATGTCTTGCCAAGTCTTCCGCCGTTTGCGCGCCGACATGCGGAATACCAAGCGCGTTGATAAAACGTCCGAGTTCGACTTCTCGATGCGCTTGAATTTCCTTTACAAGCTTATTCGAGGAAATTTCCGCGAAGCCTTCCAATTGTAAAAAGTCTCCGGCTTCCAAAGAAAATAATTCTGATGGCTGATGAACAAATCCTTTTTGAATAAGCTGTTCCGCGATTTTTTCTCCAAGTCCACGCATATCGAAGGCTGAAACGAAATGCAAAAGCCCCGCAAGCTGCATGGCAAAACATTTGGAATTTGTGCAGCGAATAATCGCCTCCCCTTCTTTACGCTCCACGCTCGAACCACAAATCGGACAGCTTTTCGGCATGTAAAAGGCGCGCTCTTTTCCGGTGCGAAGTTTTGGCAAAACCTGCATGACTTTCGGAATAACATCACCCGCCTTTTCTACAATAACGGTATCGCCAATCTTCAAACCGAGTCGTTTAATTTCATCCTCATTATGCAGAGAAGCATGCGTCACGGTTGTTCCTTGAATAGGCACCGGCTCAAGCAAAGCAACGGGCGTAAGCGCGCCTGTACGTCCAACGGAAACTTCAATATCGCGAACGATCGTCGTCGCTTGTTCCGCGGGAAACTTCCAAGCAATCATCGCGCGCGGTGTTTTCCCAACCACGCCAAGCCGCTCGAAAATAGCGTCTTCATTTATATTCACCACAACACCATCCGCCCAATAATCCAGTTTCTCGCGCTTTTTATAGAGCTCGGCGTGAAGCGCTTCAACCGCGTCCAAGTTTTTACAAAAACGATTATGCGGATTTTGCGGCACGCCGAGCAAAGCAATCATTTCATGCGTCTGTCCATGCGTAGTCGTTCCGTAGTCCCCAACCATGGCATAGCCAAAGAAGGAAAGCTTGCGCCCAGCAACCACCGACGCATCCAGCTGACGGATGGAACCGGCGGCGGCATTGCGCGGATTCGCTAAAAGCGGCTGCTGTTTTTTTGCTAAATCTTTATTAAGAGTCGCGAGTTGCGACTTTGTCATATAAGCTTCTCCGCGAATTTCAATGCGTCCGGCATGCTGTTCCAAAACTTCGCGCACGCGCGACGCCTGAATGTGCCCATGATGTTTTTTAAGAAAAGCTTCAATTTCACGTGGCTGCGGAACGCGCAACGAAAGCGGAATAGCTTCAATTGTGCGCAGATTCTGCGTGACGTCTTCTCCTACCGTTCCATCTCCGCGCGTAGAGCCTTGAACAAACACGCCATCTTCATACACTAAAGAGCCTGCAAGCCCGTCCATTTTTACTTCAGCAAAAAAATCGAATTTTGCGTGCGGCTCAAGTTTTTGAATGCGTGCCAGCCATTCGTCCGCTTCTTCGCGCTTAAAAACATCCTCAATAGAAAGCATCCTGGCGGAATGACGTACTTTTTTAAATCCAGCGAGCGGCTTTCCGGCTACACGCTGTGTTGGCGAATCCGGCGTAATAAGCTCCGGAAATTGCTGTTCAAGTTTGTAGAGTTCGTGTTTGAGAGAATCAAGTGCCGCTTCAGAAATCTCAAGCGTATCAAGCACATGGTAGGCATAGCGGTATTTGGAAATCTCTTGGCGTAATTTTTCAATACGCTTTTTTGCATCCGCCTTATTCATGAAAATAACTTACATCCATCCAAGTGCCCGGGCAAACCAAAGACCAATTTGATCTCCAAACCACATAGCGCTGATCCCGCCGATGGCGAGCAGAGGCGCAAAAGGAACACGATCTTTCCGCCGCACAAGACCAAGAACTAACAAAACGAGTACGAAAAATCCACCAACAACATATGTGAGATACATACCGATACTAACATTCGGCCAGCCTAGTCCCGCTCCAAGAAGTGCACCGACCCAAGGATCACCCGCGCCCATCCATTTGCCTCGGGAAAGGAGAACTTGAAGACCAAGAAATAAAGCCCCAAAAGCAATGCCAAGCACAAGAGGGAAAATGGATCGTGTTGCAATCACATTCCAAATCCCAAAGAAAACCGTCGCGCCGGCGATAAACTCAATGGGAAGAAGTTTCCATCGAAAATCGAACACCGCAAGCGTAAGAAGCGTGAGCGCAAAAAGAATCTCAAAAATAAGCGCTGCGTAGTCCATATGGCCTCCCGTAAAAGAAATATGGCGCGCAAAAGCGAACATCACAATGACGCCGCCAAGAAACTCAACAAGCGGATATTGAAAATTAATGCGGTTTCCGCAATTATTGCATTTTCCTTCAAGAATAATCCAGGAAATAACCGGAAAAAGATGCTTTGCACGTATCTGCACTTCGCAAGACGGACATTGTGAGCGTCCCCAAAGGCTTATACCTTTGTACATGCGCCAAACCAGCGCATTTATAAATGAGCCTAAAGCCATTCCAAGAAGAAAGGCGAGGAGCAGCGCAACGATGGGAAGAAACATACTCTTATTTGTTCACGTCTTCGTTATCCATGCCCGTGGCATGCGCATAGTAAACATTCGCATCTCCGATATCCGTTTTGGTTTCTGTTTGAAAACGAATGGAGTAACCATTTGGCCCGCCGCGATATTGATAATATTCACCCACTTTCGGCCCCGTCGGAACACGATCAAGATAGACAGGCGTCGCCGGATCTTCTGCCGCAACAAAACCCGCATTCGAAAGCTTCTCACTCCCCGCTCCCGACTGGCCTAAAGCCATTCCATCGCTCACCGGATAGGTCGCTTTTTCAAGCCAGTATTGTCCAAGCCCAGCTCGTAAGACACTTATGTCGGATACGCGCTGTGCATCGCGTAAGCTTGCGCGTGCGCCATTGAGCGACAGCACGGCGAGCGTCGCCAAAAGCCCAAACACGGCAATGACGATTAATATTTCCAATAAGGTAAATCCACGTCGAAAAGTCTTTTGAATCATACGCGCATAGTATAGCACGATGGCATTATTTTAGAGCGAGATGCCTGCCGGTCCGAGAACATACGTTCGCCCCCCGGCACGGCCATCGCGGCTTCTTCTTTGATAAAAACGGATACGCGCTTGCCGCAAATCCCCTTCCTTTCCGGCTACCCATTCAACGGAAAGCGCACAGGGCGCGGTACTATTTTCCGTACAAGCCTCACCCGAACCAAACCACTCAGAATGCAAAACTGTCTGCGTTTGATCGCCCGCTGTACAATCGCCACCTGTACAAACGCGACAAGCGGAAAGCGCGGAGCCGGAATCGCATACAAGCGTCGATTGTTCTTGCGCAGCCGCCAAAAAAGCTTGGCGCGCCCGTTCCGCCGCGAGCAACGTATCCGCGTCATAACTCCGATCGCGAAAAACAAGATACTGATAAAAGGTTATTCCAAGAAGAACGCAGAGCGTCCCGAACAGTAACACGCGCTGTACGGACGAAAATCCGGCTCGCAAGGAAGCAAAGCGCTGCACATGCTCCGCCAAGTCTTCCGGCGTATGTTGCGATTTAATTAAATATTCACTTGCACCAAGAGCGAGAGCTTGATTCACGTCTTCGCGCGCACTCAAGCGAGAATACATAATCACGGGAATGCTCGACGTTTCGTCTGAAGCTTTTAATTCTTTCAGAACTTCGAATCCATCTTTTTTCGGTAAACCGATATCCAGCACAATGACATTGGGATTTTCCGTTTGCGCTTTCTTCACGCCGTCCTCTCCATCTTCGGCAAATAAAACCGTATAGCCCAAGTCTCTCAGAGCTTCAGCGTGAATGGTTGCGAATAGTTTATCGTCTTCGACAAGCAATACAGTAAGTTTCATACGCGTGCACGCATCACAGACCACGTGCGGCCATCGGAATGTGCCATAGATTTTACAAGATGAATATTCAAACCTGCTTGTGAAAGCGATTTCCACCAGTCTTCTTGACTGGAAGTAACCGCAACAACAGGCCGGCCGCTCAAAGCGGCATGGACGGCAAATTCCTGTTCTTCAGAAGTATCCGCCGGCAAGCAAGCAATGCGCCCATTCCCCAAAGCCTCTTTTCCTTCCGGAGCGGAAAGCTTTGCGAGCACATGGCGCGCAATATACGCATCCGTTCCAATAAAGATAAGCGCACCGCTCGGATGCTCCAAGAACCGCCACACCGCTTCGGAAAATTCCACTGCGTGTTTCAAGTTCCCTTTGATTCTCGTGAGATGAATCATCGGTTCAAATCCTCCGGAGATGGTTTCAACATGCCAGCCCGTCGCTTTTCCAAGCCGACGAAGCCGAACAGCAAACGCCGGAAGAACGGCTGCCGGAAGCGCCGACGCTCCAATATGCATATCCGTTCCATCCGCATACGCGATAAGCTTCCCGTTTTTTGAAACAATTCTGAGCTGAAATACATTCCGCGTGTTTGCTTCCGCAAAAAGCTGAGAAATGAAACTAGCGGCTGTTTTTCCAACGGAAGCATGTTCAAGAACAGAAGCATGCTTCACATAGGCATGAAACGGAATGACGTATGCAATAAGGGAAACGGCCGATGGAAGTTCTTCCCGAACGCGCGCGAGTAAGCTCGGATCCGCATTTGTGAATCCAATATGCGCAGCCTGTTCCGTTTCTTCAAGTAATAGACACTGTAGTTCAAGCTGAACGCGATACGAAAGAAGAGAGCCGCTCACCGGCGCCGGATCGGTAACCACGGGCAACGCCGACGCCATTCCAAGATAGGCAAGGTAATTCGTATAAGGAACAAGCCCTGTCCCTACAAGCGCTTGCTCAAGCGAGAGGCCGTTGCGCGCAAGAGAACGCACACGAGAAAGATCCGCGCGCGAAAAAAGACAATCCCGCCTCGCAGTTTCTAGAACACGCTCATTAAACGGGCTAAGATACATAGTCTTAATTTATTCGATATCTCTCATCGCGCAGCCGATTGGAACGGCAAATCGCGGTCCAATTTCATCAATAATCGGGCGAAGATCCGGCGGATACACAACGCGCGCCCAAGGATTTCCAAGATACGCATTTACATTCATCTCTTGTGTAATAAATTCCGGAAGACGCGGAAGAAGCGAAGAACCTCCAGTTAAAATAATCTTTTCAATACGCTTCGGTGTTCCATTCGATTGCGACTGATAAAGATTGAAACTGTAACGTACCTCATCAAGAATCGGTTTGATAAGCACGCTTAAAATAGGAGACAAGTCTCCCGCGGGCGCGAAGGTTTGCATGGACTTAATATCACGCTTCATTGTTTCGGCCTGCTCAAGCGGAATACCAAGCGTCTTTGCGATGGTCTGTGTAATCGCATTTCCACCGGACGCGATGGAGCGCGTGATAAATGGGATCCCTGCCTCAACCACCATGATATTTGTGCGAAGCGATCCAATATCAATAATCATGATCGTCGAATGATCTTTCCCGATCAAAGAACGAATTTCTGCAAAAGCTTCTGTCTCTAAAGAAGCGAGCTCGAGATCAGCTTGCTTAAAGAGATCAAGATATTTTTGTACAAGCGTTTTTGGTGCCGCCGTTACCAGCACGCGCGTTGAAGCTTTTACGTCTAACTTTTTATCCCGCTCTTTCTTGTCGATGATTTTTGTGTCAAGAGAAACTTCTTCCAGCGGAAGTGGAATAAGTTTTTTCGCCTGCGCAGAAACCGCGTCCTTCAATTCTTTTTCGTTGGTCGTTGGTACGCTGAGTATGGAAGAAAACACAGACGAAAGCGGAAGTGCGGCAATGGCTTTCTTCGTCGTAGTTTTTGCCTGCGCGCACATGTCTTTCAAAAGCTTTGCCGTGCCGGGCACATCATTGAGTAGAGACTTCTCCAAGCTCTCTGACGGAATATCCGCATACGCATACGTAATGAGACGCGCGCGTCCCTTTTCGTTTTTCAATTCAACGAGCTTCATACCGGCATAGCCGATGTCGACGCCGATAAAACTTTCTTGTGTAGGAGATGATGAAAACAAGCCCATAGATAAACGTAGTATAACACGTGATGATTTATTCGTGGATCACCCCTTATTCCCCTGCGTCCATAGCCCTATTTGCAAGCGAATCCGCATGTTTATTCTCATGGCGTTTCACATGCCGGAATTTTACATGGCCGATTTGATTCACAATCACCTGCATCCGCGCATACAGCGGTTTGAGATTTTCATGCTTCACGCGATACTCGCCATTCGCCTGTTTCACGAGCAATTCGCTATCGGCAACAACTTCCGCTGAATCGGCCTCAAGATGTTTTGCGCGCTCAAGCCCGAGAATCGCCGCTTCGTATTCCGCTTGATTATTTGTTTTGACGCCAAGAAACTTTGCATGCTCTTCCAGAACTTTTCCATGGGCATCTTCAAGGACAACCCCGATGCCCGCAGGCCCCGGATTACCTCTTGCACCTCCATCCGTTCGAATAATGATATGCTTCATACATCCGTTTATACCCGAAAACCGCCCGATTGGATATTCCTTATAAGAACATCCTCATCCCTAATCCCATCTTCGCACAAAATCTACGATGCGGCATTCGGCGGTTTTCCGGCCATTCCATTCGTTCACGGAAATCGTGTAGACAAGATCGATGGTCGCATTGTTTGCAAGCTCCGTCACACGCGGACCTTCTCGAAACGCAATTGCTTTTACTTTTCGACCGCGTTCATCGAAAAGAGAAACGCGTAAATGCTGATTGAGTTTTCCCATCGTGTCTGCCTGTTGTACTTTGCAATGACGTGCAAGAAAAACCGGTTTTGTATTTCCCATCCCATGCGGTTCTAATCGCGCGAGCTGTTCGCACGTTTCCATTTGAACGCTGCTAAGCGGTAATTCCGCGTCAATATCAATGGAAGGCTTCAGGACGGTGTTCCCAAGCTGTTCTTCCGCATCGGCGGCTAGGCGTTTTCGAAATTCCACCAGTTTTGTGCTGTCGGTTAAAGCAAACCCGCACGCGCGCGGATGTCCGCCGGAACGTGTTAATATTCCTTCTCCAACGCGCTTTACACCGGCGGTAATATCATATTCCGGAATAGA
>PCSZ01000042.1:13609-17268 GCA_002786495.1 Candidatus Uhrbacteria bacterium CG22_combo_CG10-13_8_21_14_all_47_17
GGGAAGGCGACCAATCACGATTCCATAAAACAAAGGCTTTGGCGGAAGAATCAAAATCTGCGGAAGCAACAAAAGCCTCCGCTTCTTTCATCATCCCGCGCGTTACGTCTTGCCGCGATCGATTGAGCCGCTCAATATCATCCGCGATTTGGCGCGCTTCATCGGAAGACTCTGATAATAAAAGGCGCAAAGCAATTTCCGCATGATCCATTCTCCCTGCTGCATTCAAACGCGGTCCAATACCAAAACCGATATCTTCCGTTGTTAAGCTTCCAAAGGGAAGCGAAGCTTCGCGTATCAGCGCGAGCAAACCTGGACGTCGCGTTTTATTTAAAACTTTTAATCCATAGGTTTCTAAGACACGATTTTCCCCAATCAGCGGAACCATATCGGTAACGGTAGCAATCGCAACAAGATCAAGGAGCCATTTTTCCCAGCCTTCCATAATGGCGATATCCCGACTCCGCGCTTCCGCGAGCAACATGGTCGCAAATTTGTAAGCCACGCCTACCGCCGCAAGATGCTTAAACGGATAGGTCTCTTCAGGAAGTCCCGGATGAATAAGATGCGCATCCGGTAAGACATCACCAAATTGATGATGATCCACCACAATCACATCCATATCCGCTTCGCGTGCTTGGCCAATTTCTTCTACGCTTGCAATGCCACAATCAACCGTAACAATGACTTTTGTTCCACGCTCTTTCAGTTTTGGAACGGTTCCGGTATGAAGTCCATAACCTTCTTTGTCGCGATGCGGAATATAATAATCAATCAAGGCATTCGCTTGACCCATGGTCGAAGCAATATGCCGCAATGTTGTAATAAGAACAGTCGAACCTGTAACCCCGTCTGCGTCATAATCTCCATGAACGGTAATACGCTCCCCCGCTTCAAGCGCCGCGAAAATCCGATCAAGCGCCGGACGCATCTGACGAAACTGCGATGGATCATGACAACCTTCCTCCCAAGACGGTTGCAAAAAATCCTCTATTTCTTCCGGTGTTCGAATACCCCGATTCCAAAGGAGTTGGGCTAAGAAGGCGTCTTTTTCTGAGAATGTTTTTGCAAAATCCAATGGGCAAGGCTTTGCGACGTTCCACTGTTTCTTCATGGAAGGCTATCTTCGCAAGAGAGCGCATGCCTGGAAAGGCACGTCAAGATCCGAAAATGGCACTTCCCAATGGACCGAGCAGGAAGAGCAACATCGCCGCGATCATAAACACGGCGAAAATCTTATGTGAGAGTTTTACTTTTTTTGCCATAAAATTAATCTTACCCCCTGCGCAAAACTTTGATAAAGGCCTCCGGCGGAATAGGAACAGAACCCTTGCCATGTTCAAGCATGCGTTTCTTTCCTTTCTTTTGTTTTTCAAGCAATTTCATTTTTCGCGTGGCATCACCACCATAGAGATCGCCCGTCACATCTTTGCGAAATGCAGATACGCGTTCTGCGGCAACCACTTTTGAACCGACGGTTGCTTGAATCTTTACCACAAATTGCTGTCGTGGAAGCTCCTCCTTTAAAATGCTTACGATTTCCTTTCCGCGACGATACGCTTCCGTGTCATGAAGAAGCGTCGCGAGCGCCTCCACCGGCTCATCTGCAACAATAATATTCAAGCGCACAATCTTTGAGGGGCGGAAGCCGGTAAAATTATAATTGAGAGAAGCATAGCCGGCAGTCGCTCCTTTAAGCTTATCGTAAAAATCAACAATGACGCTCGCAAGCGGCATATCGTAGTGCAAAATCGCGCGCTCCGCTTCAAGATATTCCGTGTTCTTATAATTTCCGCGGCGATCTTGCACAAGTTGCATCACAGAACCGACATATTCTTTCGGACAAAGAATATCAGTAATCACCCAAGGCTCGCGCGTTTCCTGAATGCGCGAAGAATCAGGAAATTCTGCCGGAGATTTAATCAACACTTCTTCCTGACTGGTAAGCGTCACTTCATATCCCACGGATGGCGTTGTAATAACGATATCCATGTCGAATTCTCGCAGCAGGCGTTCTTGAACAATTTCAAGATGCAGCATGCCGAGCAATCCACAGCGAAAACCAAAGCCAAGCGCCGTTGAATGTTCCGGCTCAAATGTAAGTGATGCATCATTAAGTTTGAGTTTTAAAATAGCTTCGCGCAGTTTTTCATATTCAGAACCGTCTTGCGGAAAAATCCCCGCATACACCATCGGACGCACTTCCTTATATCCGGGAAGCGCTTCAACTAATGCATGCTCCGCTTCTCTGGCAATCGTATCTCCCACACGAACAGACTCAATGTCTTTGAGACCGGTTACAATAAATCCAATATCACCCGCTTCGATATGCCCGCTTGAAACATGATCCGGTTTCAAATAGCCGACATCAATCGCCGTTCCGGTTGCATCCGTCGCAAGAAAATGAACCGCCGTATTTTTATCAAGCGTGCCGTCCATACAGCGTACATACGCCACAACACCTTGATAGTCATTGTATTTTGAATCAAAAATAACCGCGCGAAAAGGCTTCTTTACGTCCCCTCTCGGATGTGGAACGTCAGCCACAATACGTTCTAAAATATCGGTAACGCCCTCGCCCGTTTTCCCGGAAGCGAGAATGATGTCTTCGCGCTTGCAACCGATAAGCGCCATAAGCTCAGCGCTGCGCGCGGCGACATCCGCATTCGGCAAATCGATTTTATTTAAAACAGGAATGATCACAAGATCCTGCTCAATAGCAAGATATAAGTTCGCAATCGTTTGCGCTTGTACGCCCTGCGTTGCGTCTACAAGAAGAACGGCTCCCTCAACAGCCGCGAGCGAACGAGAAACTTCATAGGTGAAATCCACGTGCCCCGGCGTATCAATCAGGTTCAGCTCATACGCTGTTCCATCCTTCGCTTTGTAATTCATGCGCGCCGGCTGAAGCTTGATGGTAATACCGCGCTCGCGCTCAAGATCCATGGTATCAAGCAGCTGCTCCTTCATGTTCCGTTTCTCAATCGTACCGGTAAGTTCAAGCAACCGATCGGAAAGCGTGGACTTTCCATGGTCAATATGTGCAATAATGCAAAAATTTCGCTTCAACTTTTGATCCATGAGGCCAAAGCTAGCGTATAATGTGGTCTCCGTCCAGTGCAGGCCCTGCTGAAAAAAGACATTACGTTGATCCCGTTAAACCGCCTGCTTGATCAACGCCTTCTTCCAATTTCACGCGCCTCCACAATTTCCGATGGATGGCATCCCAAAATTCAAAAAGTTCTCGAGAACGCAGAAGCCAGGCAACAAGAATAAACACGAGACCTCCCATCACGGTCGTGGCTCCGGCCTGTAAGATGACTTGCAAGAATGTTCGCAGAGAATAAATCGTTCCGATGGCTTGGCGCACCGGATAGGCCGCCACGCAAAGTGCTACAGTTGCGATAGACGTTTTATACGCGCTCAGCGCAAACTCTCCGCGCCCAAGCGCGCCCTGTTGTTTTCTGAGGAAGAAGACGAGCAAGAGAAGTTGAGCGATAGCCGTGATGGAAAACGCGATCGCGAGACCTGCGACACCGAACGGCCCTTTAAGAAGAAGTGCGAGAATAATATTTGCAACCTCCGCAACGGCAATGATAATAATCGGTGTTCGCACATTTTGAATCGCATAAAAGGCGCGCGTAAACAAAGGCGTAAGC
>PCSZ01000008.1:0-519 GCA_002786495.1 Candidatus Uhrbacteria bacterium CG22_combo_CG10-13_8_21_14_all_47_17
GGGGTGGCGAGCGTCAGCTCGCGGCGGCGGGGCGGAGCGTCAGTTTCGTTCAAAGAAGGTTCGCGCATTTTCAAACAAAGGGCACCATAAAAAAATCGCGTATTTTACGCGATTTTTTTATGGTGCGCCGTGAGGGAATCGAACCCCCATTGCCGGTTCCGAAGACCGGAGCTTTATCCGTTAAGCTAACGGCGCGTGGATTGAGCCGAAGCGTAGCAAGGTTTTCTCATTTTGACCATGGAGAGTGCTTTTTCGCCCGCTCGGATGCGATAAACTCCTTTCTCCTGTTTCGCATACGAAGACCTTTGTTTTACAATGCGCGCATGTCCAACTCCCCTATCGCTATTCTTGGTGCCGGCAATATGGCCTCGGCACTCGCGCTTCACTTCGCTCGACAAGGTCGATCCGTTCGACTCTATTGCATTGAACCAGATGTTGAAGATGCAATCAATCGAAAACATTGCAATCCAAAATATTTGAAAGGCCATCGCTTTCCAAAACATATTGCGGCCAGCAATG
>PCSZ01000008.1:539-765 GCA_002786495.1 Candidatus Uhrbacteria bacterium CG22_combo_CG10-13_8_21_14_all_47_17
TTTGTTGCGGTTCCCTCTCATGCGATGAAAGCCGTTCTTGAGACCGCGCGCCCGTTTCTTTCTTCTAAAGCCATTGTCGCAAGCATCACAAAAGGGCTTCATCCGAAAACGCTTGAACCTCTGATTCATTCTGGAGCGAGCGCTCTTCCCCCTGCGCTACAAAAACGCGTCTGTTTTATTGGCGGACCCGCCATCGCAACGGAAATAGCAAAAGGCTCCCCTACCG
>PCSZ01000008.1:816-1094 GCA_002786495.1 Candidatus Uhrbacteria bacterium CG22_combo_CG10-13_8_21_14_all_47_17
CCGCATTAAAAAATCCTTATGCCATTGCCCTTGGCATGTGCGACGGGCTTAAATACCCGACAAATGCGAAGGCACTCGTCTTTACAATCGCGATAGATGAAATGGCTCAGCTTCTTAAAAAAGCGGGGGCGAATTCCGAAACCATTCGAGGCCTCGCGGGTCTTGGCGATCTCCTCACAACCAGCATGTCGCCGCATGGAAGAAATCGCAGCTACGGCGAGCGGCTTGTCGGCGCAAAAACGAAGGATCCGAAAAAATTAAAGATTGGCATTGTAGAA
>PCSZ01000008.1:1118-1269 GCA_002786495.1 Candidatus Uhrbacteria bacterium CG22_combo_CG10-13_8_21_14_all_47_17
GTAAAACTTAGCAAGGCTCTAAAGGTGCAGACCCCTCTTCTCTCTTCCGTTGACCGCTGTCTGAAACGAAAATCCGGATTTGAAAAACCCTTTCTAGAATATCTTAAACAGCTGAAACTCTCCTAAAAGGAGGTACATCTCGTGCGGATGC
>PCSZ01000057.1:0-2873 GCA_002786495.1 Candidatus Uhrbacteria bacterium CG22_combo_CG10-13_8_21_14_all_47_17
GTTTTTGAATGCGAGTAGTTTACAAAAATCCAGCCTTCCTGTCAACCCTGTCATAAGTCAAACCAAATTCCTTCAAGATTATCCATAAGACACGCCCCCTCGCGGATCATTGCCCCCAAAACGAAAAGACGGCCCGCTTTGATTTACATCAATGCGGGCCGTCAGATTCAGAAGAGACAGCGGTTCAAGGTCCACTTGCGAACGAACAGAAATCGGTCGTTGGGGTCCTATACGCCGCCGAACCAGCTGACCTGAGGCACGCGCTTGCAGGACTCCTTGTAGGAGGAGCAGCCGCTGCTCAGCACCGCGACGCCACGACTAGCGTCGCACACCACGAATGAGCCAAGAGCCGCGATCCAGAACTAACACTGTAGCTAAAGAGTTGGCCTTGGCGAACGCACACGCCTCGAGATGGGTCGCAGGGACGGTAGCCTCGCTTGTCCATTTCGGCGATGAATACCTCGCTTGTTTTGTCACAACCGAAATACTTCGGAAACATCACATGACTGCACGGGATCTGGTCGATCTCGGTGCGCGACGAGTGAAGCTGTCACTCGTCGTTACCGTAGTAACAAAATCATTCACACCGTCCTTCGAGAACTCCGGCTCGAGCTTCTCCTCGTCGCGCGGCATGTCGTAGCCGACGGACACAAGGCTTTTTGTTAATAGATTACGTGCTACAACCCTAAGCGCAGTTGTTTGATCTCCGGAAGCAAAACCCCCTCGGAAATACCATAACGCTCGGCTCCACCCGCCGTAAGCTCCAGGACCATATCCGCTGTCTGCGTAGGCGTATGCGTTGCGGGATAAGATAGTCTATTTGGAGGAGAAAGTTCCACCACATCGACAACGACACCATCTCGCAGCCAAATCAAATCCAAAGGGAATTTCATCTCTTTCATCCAAAATGGGTATATGGAAGGCTGCGTGAACACAAACAGCATCCCCCCATCATCTGCCAGAGAATCCCGACCCGAGAGACCTTGTTGCCGCTCCGCATCCGTAAGCGCAAGCTCCAAATGAAGCGGTTTGTCTTGAAGGTAAACCTCGGCTGTCATTCTACTGGAAGAAGGTGACGCTTCCACTGATCGAGCGTTAACGATGAGAATCGCCCCGCGTACAACGATCGCGATAAGAACAAAAGCAAAAATCCAAAGAAACGTTTTTCTCATACCATGTCTTTTGGTGTAGCACCTTCTTTCTGCATCGTACGCGTTAATCCAGAAAGAAGAATCATCAAAGCAAATAAAGTCAGCGCAAGAAGAATTTTACCCGGCGTTTGAAGTCCGAGCGCGGCCATGCCGAACAAAAAGGCTAATGTCCAAAGAAAAATAACAGCTTTTCTTTGCGAAAGTCCCGCTTGTAATAATTTAAAATGTAAATGCGTGTTATCTCCGACAAAAGGCGAAGCTCCCCGCAAGATTCTCCCGCCCACGACAAGAACCGCATCAATAAGCGGAAGCCCAAGCACCATAAAAGCTGTCGCAAGTTTTGCCCCGCCAAGAATAGCGAGAAATCCTAAACTGAATCCTGCAATCGTACTCCCCGCTTCACCGAGAAATTGTTTTGCTGGAAACATGTTTCGCGGTAAAAAACCAAGATAAGCGCCACCGATAAGCGCCGCAAGCACAGCCACCTCCGGCTGAAAATATGCCGTCGTAAGCGCGAGTGCTCCGATAATACCGGCGCCGATAACTACCTGTCCCGTTACCAATCCATCCAGTCCATCAAGAAGTTTTGTTGCATAGGTCACAGAAAGAAGCCAGAGAAGCGTAATAATATCCGCCGGCCAAGAAAAAGCGAACGGCCCAATAGCCACGCGTCCCCAAAGAAGAGAATATCCACCCCGCGCGAACCAATCCGTCACTTGCCCGATCGTGGTCCCCGTTCCAATAACGAGTAAAGCGGCAAGAAGCGGAAAAAGAATTTGCCATTTCGGAGAAAGATTAAAGCGATCATCGAGTGCTCCGCCAAGGATAAGAATCAGTAAGGCCGCCGCAAATCCAATAATTTGAGGAGAAGCAACACTTCGTGAACCAAACCAAGATGTTAATCCGGAAATAAGAAGAAAAAGAACAAGGCCAATGGTAATAACACCGCCAATACCAAGCCCGCCAAAAAGCGGAATCGGATGCGTATGAATTTTGCGCTCGCCGCCCGGCTTGTCCATTACGCCATAGCAAAGCGCAATTTTTGAAGACAAAAAAGACGCGGCCCAAGAAAAACCCGCCGCGAGAAAAACGACCCAAGGAAGATATCCGAGAAGAATATCCGGATGCATGTTTAACAGTATTTCACGGCGGTTTACTATTGACAATCAGGATAAAAACATAATCACATAAAGCTGAAAAGGGGCTGCCCATGGCGTACAAAACCATGCCTCCACCTCCGATCCCGGGGGGGGTGTATATCATCGAAGAAGATGCAGCCACGGCTGATCTTTTGGAAAAAGCCATCTCCAGCACATTCCGAAACCGTATCGTCACCGTCGCGTGTCGAAGCTGCCTCCCCATCTCTTATGAAGCTTCGATCCCCGTGCGCTGGGTGATTCTGAATCTGGAAACAGGAGAGCGCTCTCTCCAATATCTTGTTCAATTCATCCCTTTGATTTTTGGCCAACATGTAGCTATCATCCTTCATTCAGACCTCTGGAAACAGCACCTGAATGAAATCAGTTTGCGTCACGGATTCGCCTATCGCGATATAGGCGCCCTTCTTTCACTCATGGAATACTTATGTGCCATGACCTAACGCTCCGAACGGGTTCGGAGTGTTTTTGTTTTATGCGGAATATTTTTGAATTTGAAGTTTGCTTCCCGGCTCCAAAATAATCGTATCTTTTCTCCCAACTTGTTGTCGAAGCAAAACATCCG
>PCSZ01000057.1:2903-4059 GCA_002786495.1 Candidatus Uhrbacteria bacterium CG22_combo_CG10-13_8_21_14_all_47_17
GCCAGCTCCTCTACGGCTTCGTCTTCCGCTCGGAAGGAAATACCTTTTTCTTCCAGGCGTTTACTAATTTGATTCAGCATAAGCCAGGCGATTTGTATGACTTCATCCATCGTAAGTGGCTTGAATACGATAACCGCGTCAAAACGGTTTAAAAACTCCGGGCGGAAAATGCCGCGCAATTCCTTTTCAAGTAAACCGGTTTTAATGCGTTCTATACTCGCACCGTCGCGCACTTCATCCTGAATGAATTGTGAACCGGCATTGGAAGTTGCGATGAGCACAACATTTGAAAAATCGATCGTACGTCCGACGCCATCAGTAAGTCTTCCGTCATCCATCACTTGAAGAAACAGCGTAAGAATATCCGGATGCGCTTTTTCCAATTCATCAAGCAGCACAATGGTAAACGGCTGTTTACGAACCGCTTCCGTGAGCAAGCCTCCGCGCGCATCATTTGGCTGGCCGATCATCCGCGCAACGGAATCCGGATTTTGATATTCCGACATATCGAGTCGAATCATCATATTTTCTTGACCAAAATATTCCGCCGCTAATGCTTTGGCTAATTCTGTTTTTCCGACACCTGTCGGACCAAGAAAAAGGAAGTTTGCAATCGGCCGATGCTCTTCGCGTATTTCCGCGCGCGCCCGACGAAGCGCCTGCGCAACCGCTGTAATCGCTTCCTGCTGACCGATAACGCGCTTATGAAGACGGTCTTCAAGATTAAGGAGCTTATCTGTTTCTTCACGCGACACCGCTTCAACCGGAATATTTGTCTTTTCATGAATAATGCGCGCGATATCTTCTCCCTCAACAAGGACCTCTTCCCCTTTTTCCCGCCGCACAAGCACGGCAGCCTCAGACAAAATACCGATGGCGCTTTCCGGTAGTTTTACTTCACGCAAATACCGCCCGGCAAGCGTCGCCGCTTTTTCGATGGCGGAATAAGAAAAGAAAACTTTATTCTGATATTCAATAAATCCGCTTTTTCCCATCAAAACAAGAATCGCATCATCTTCCGAAAGCTCGAGAATATTTACGCGCACAAGCCGCGAGCCGAGACTTCGCCGTTCAAGATGTTTTGTCCAATTCTCCGGCGTCGTTGTTCCGATCATGATGAAATAACCCTTATCAAGTTCCGAAGCGAGTGTTTCCG
>PCSZ01000057.1:4078-4218 GCA_002786495.1 Candidatus Uhrbacteria bacterium CG22_combo_CG10-13_8_21_14_all_47_17
ACTCCCCGCTCCCGCCAAAGCCTCAAGACCTTCAATGACGAGAATAATATTTCCCGAAACGGATATTTCTTGGAGAAGCTGCAATAAACGCTGGGAAGCAAGCGCCGGATCCCCCGCCGCAACAAGCTGCGCAACGCTGA
>PCSZ01000072.1:0-2855 GCA_002786495.1 Candidatus Uhrbacteria bacterium CG22_combo_CG10-13_8_21_14_all_47_17
ACAGTCTGCCCCGGTTGACCGCTTCGGTACCGACCCGTGGAGCCGTTGACCGGGTTTGAACCGGTGACCTCATCCTTACCATGGATGCGCTCTACCAGCTGAGCTACAACGGCGAATATAGACGTGAAGAACGAATAGAGCACTTGAGAGCCCGATCGTAGCAAAGTCAAAGAACTTTGGCTAGTCGGCTCTAGGAGGTCTCGAGCGCGTCGATTTTCTCCTTCCATGTCTGGAAACGTGCCTGATCATCAATGAGAAGACGTAGGCGATTATATCGCGCACGAGCTTCTTCCTGATCGCCGAGCAGTATAGCAGTCTCGAGCGAGAGTTCAAGATACTTCGCACTCCCCGCTTCCAACTCGGATGCCTTTTGGGCATTTGGCCATGCCTGTTCAGGCTTATCTTGGTCTAAATAAAACTGCGCAAGCTCCGCATAGCGATGCGGTTGGCGCGGACTAGCCTCAACAGCTTTCTTTCGCATTAATTCTGCTAAAGCTAAGTTTCCTTCCGCCTCCGCAATTTCAGCGAGACCTGAAAAGTTCGCGTCATCCGCTTTCCCAATTTTTTGTAAAAATTCAAATGTCTCTTTCGCCTGCGGATAGAGTTTTTGTTTTAAGTAAATCTGACCCAATTGTCGAAACGCATCTTCATCGCGCTTATCAAGCGCAAGCACTTCCAGCAAACGACGTTCCGCGTCCGCCCATTTTAAATCACGCATAAGTGAGCGGGCGTCGCTCAATAAAGTTTTAATCCGCTCGCGCGAAGACGGCGCCATCGTGGAAAGCGGATTGGATGTTTTGCGATAAATATTTTCAAAAGACTGAAGACGACGATAGAGCCGGCGATAGCTTTGCGTTGCGCTTCGTCCGATTTGACGCCCCGCGCGTTTGACGGCTTCAACACGATCCGATGACATGCGCTCAAAGCGACGCTGAAGCATATCTTCGCGCTTTTTTTTCGTCTGTTCTTCTTTGATAGACATTGGGTCTAACAAACGAACTTCCTTCCAGTGCTTCACAACAAGAAGCCCCATTACGATAAGCGCAATGGCGGCAATGGAATACGAAACAACTGCGATAATCATTGGTTAAGCCGGCGCGGCTGAACGACACAAAAGCCCAAAGACGCGCGGATCAAGCGAAGCGCCTCCGATGAGAACGCCATCGATTCCCGTTGTCGAGAGATATTCTGCGACGGTGCGCTCATCAATGGATCCACCATAAAGAATTCGAACATCTTGCGCAACTTTTTTGCTAAATTTTTTGGCAATAACTTCACGAATAACTTCATGCATTTCGCGCGCATTTTGCGGGCTGCAAGGTTTGCGCGTGCCGATGGCCCAAATTGGTTCATAGGCTACAACAAGAGGAGCACTCCCCGTCGCCTTCACACCTTGCGCGAGCGCGGCTTTCATTTGTGCTTTTATTACTTTTTCTGCCTCGCCGTTTTTATGTGCTTCCTCCGATTCACCCACACAAATTACCGGCTGGATCCCTGCTTTTTGAAGAGCTACTGCTTTTTTCGCAACCATTTCATCCGTTTCTCCAAGATGGGTTCTACGTTCGCTATGCCCAACAAGACAGAATTCTACTCCGAATTCTGCAAGCATGGTTGGAGATGTTTCACCCGTATACGGGCCTTCTTTCTCCCAAAAACTATTCTGGGCGCCAAGAAGCGGCACACCTGCACGACCCAAACTTGATCGAGCTGCAGCAAGGCTTGTATGTGGCACGGCCACACCAATATCGATTTCCTTAGGGAGTCGTTCCCTTCGGAATGCCCGAATCCAAGCTCCAGCTTTTACGGGGCCATAATGCATTTTCCAATTCGCTATGATTAACTTGCGCATACGTCCTATATTCCTACCCTAAATCTGGGAAAATATCAAGCCTCGCCCGCTTTATGCCGATAAAAACGGGAAGAGTTTTTGAACGCTTTTCTGATTTTCGAATGGGCCGATTACGGCAGCGGTACAGAGTTCTGGACGAAAAATACGCTTTGCCACGCGACGAATATCGGCGGCCGTTACCTCTTCAATTTCTTGAAGGCGCTCTTCTGGCGTTGAAAGCTTCCCTTCAAACGTCCCCTGTTTTCCAAACCAATTTGCTATGGTTGCAGAATCTTCAAATGCCAGCGTTAATTTTCCACGAATATTATCTTTTGCTCGCTGTAGTTCTTCCGGTTTTACGAGCGTTTTCATTGTCTTCATTAATTCTTCCCAAATAACTTCGGTCGCTTCTTTTACGCGGCGCTTATCGAGCCCAGACATGACACTAAAAATGCCCGTGTCTTCGATTGGTTGATGCGAGGCGTTCACGGAATAGCAGAGGCCACGGCGTTCGCGCACTTGAATAAAAAGTCTTGAAGACATGGTGCCGCCGAGAATACTTGCGAGCAATGTGGCAGCCGCGCGCTCTTTGTCGGTAATTGAGACGCCGTAAAAACCAATATCAAGCTGCACTTGCTCCGTTTCTTTCTTTTGAAAAACAATCTTTTTCTTCAGCTTTTTCGGCAGAGCAAAGGGAGTAAATGTTTTATCCGCTTTTTTGGCAGGAGCTTTTACGGAACCGAATGTCTTTTCAAGTACCTCCCAAATGTTTGGTTGAATTTTTCCGGCAACGACAACCGTTATTCGCTCCGGAACATAATAGGCATCGCGATAGTCAATTAGTTTTTTGCGGGGGATCGTTCGAATGACTTCGCGAGGACCGGCAATATTCCAGCCAAGCGTCGAATCGGGAAACAAGACCTCTTCGAGCATGTCTTCAATATGCATGCGCGGGTTATCCTCATACATGTTTATTTCTTCCACAATCACATTGCGCTCCCGATCCATTTCTTTCGGATCATATTTG
>PCSZ01000072.1:2898-3975 GCA_002786495.1 Candidatus Uhrbacteria bacterium CG22_combo_CG10-13_8_21_14_all_47_17
TAGTAAGCCGTCAAATCTTTGGACGTGAAGGCATTATATTCTGCGCCATAGCGATCAAGCTCTTTTGAAATATCCAGCGTCGTGGGGCGGCGCTTTGTCCCTTTAAACATCAGGTGCTCAATAAAATGTGAAGCTCCGTTTATGTCCACGGTCTCATAACGAGAACCAACTTTTACAAAAACCATGACCGTCATCGATGCCGCACCTTTTTGCGGAATTGTAATTGCCTGCATGCCATTTTTCAGTTTTTTTGAGATGGGTTTCATAGATTGATTTTGCTATTTTTAAATACGTGAAGCCTTTCTTCACAATGGGAAAAACGAATGTTCCTTATTTGAGTTTCTCTACAATCCACGCAGGAACCTCTTCGATCGCAATACGTTCTTGCGACATCGCATCGCGATCGCGCACGGTTACCGTTCCTTTTTCTTTTGAATCTTGATCGATAGTGAAACACCAAGGCGTCCCGATTTCATCCTGACGGCGATAGCGTTTTCCAATGGATCCGGATGCATCGTATTCAACGACGATACCGGCTTCTCGAATCGCTTTGGCGAGCGCCTCTCCAATTTCCGAAAGTCCGTCTTTCTTTACGAGAGGCAATACCGCTGCTTTGACCGGAGCGAGGCGTGGCGGTAAACGAAGCACAATGCGTTCGCTCTCCCCCTCTGATGTATTTGGTGCTTCATCCATATCCATGTGTTCGACAAGGACGGCGAGAACGGTTCGTGAAAGACCCCAGGTCGGCTCAATGACGTACGGGATATAACGTTCTCCAGCCTCCTGATCAAACCAGCGTAAATCTTCTCCGGAAGCTTCCATGTGTCGCTTAAGATCAAAGTCTGTCCGATTTGCGAGGCCATACAATTCCTTCGTTCCGAAGGGATAGTGATATTCAACATCGAGTGTCCTTGCGGAATAGTGTGCGCGATCTTCTTTTGCGATTTCCCGATAGTCGACATGTGATGGATCGATTTTCAAAATGTTTTCCGTCCAATGCTTCATTTCGCCAAGCCACATTTCAAATGCCGCTTCCGCTCCATCCGGTTTCACAAAATATTCAATTTCCATTTGTTC
>PCSZ01000056.1 GCA_002786495.1 Candidatus Uhrbacteria bacterium CG22_combo_CG10-13_8_21_14_all_47_17
AAGTAAAACGGCAAGATTAATTTGCGTAATAGCAAGACCAAGCGCACGCGGCGCCATGAGCCGCAAAATTTTTCGTACGCCGGGATCACTCAAACTTGGACGAGGTAATCGGCGAATACCGAGACGAAACGCAACAGAAGTCTGTGCAATGAAATGAAGAAATGCTCCAAGCACGACGCCAAAAGCCGCTCCATAAATACCAATGGAAGGCGAAAGAAAATAAATCCCGGATATAATAGAGAGATTGTACAAAACCGGCGCGACGGCAAACGCAAAAAAACGCCGCGTCGACTGGAGCACACCGCCCATAACGGCGGACATGCCCAGAAACAGCGGCGACAGAACCATGATGCGCGTAAGCGCAATTGTTGTTTGAAGCTTCTCCCCTTCAAAACCCGGAGCAATAATCGGAACAAGAATGGGAGCGAAGAAAAAAAGGAATGCGCAGGCAACAGCCATCGTTGCTCCGACAACGGAGAGAACTTGTTCTGCGAGATGCATCGCATCCTCGCGGCTTTTTGTTTCAAGCCAAGCGGAGAACACAGGAATAAACCCCGCGGAAAGCGCTCCAAGAATAATTAAATTATACAGCGTGTCCGGAAGACGAAAGGCGGCATAATACGAATCAAGCAAATTACCGGCTCCAAAGGTTGAAGCAAGCATGCGGTCGCGAAAGATACCGACAAGTCTGGAAGCAAGCGAAGCCGTTCCGACAATAAAAGCCGCTGCGGTTAGTCCATCAGTTTCTCCTTGCCAAAGGCGTGCAAAAAATCGAAACATGTTTAAAACAAAAACGAATATTTCAAATGGTTTTTATCAACAACGCCAGGCATCTTAAACATTCTCTGAAACATCGCCACCCATTTCGTATTCATAGGGCATGCGACGAAAAGGACCTTTCGTTATCATATGAAGCTCTCCATAGAGATACTTTGCCGCAATATTGAAGCGACCGTCTTTCTCAAGACGACGAACGGAAACAAGAACAAGGTGCGAGCGAAGCATACGAAAACGGTGGCCTTTGCGATGCGCGCGCTGAACATATTCCATATCTTCGGCGAAAACGACTTCTTCATCAAATCCACCAATGCCTTGATGTACGCTGCGACGAGAAAAAATACAGGAACCGGGCGCATGCGGACGAACACTTTCTGTCAGCAAAGAATAGCCATTATAAAAATGGTGAAAGAACATGTCGAAATATTTATCGGACATGGGCTTCAATTTACAAGTCGCGACATCGGCTTTCATGGCATCAAATTCTTGAACCGTGTCCCGTAAATAGTGATCCGATGGAAGAAGAACATCCGCATCCATAAACAATAATATGTCGCCGCTGGCAGTTTCGGCGCCGCGATTACGTCCGGGACCAGGCATAGCTCCTTCAACGACTTTTGCTCCGAAGGATTCGGCAATCTCTCTGGTGCGATCTGTGGACTGCGCATCCGCTACAATCACTTCAAAATCACGAAAACTTTGCTTCTCCAAGCAAGCGAGAAGCCGCGGAAGCAAGACCTCTTCATTTTTCGTAGGGATAATGACAGAGAGTTTCATAGTTAGTGATAAGGCTACCAAAAAGGCGGCGGTTTGGCGAGATGATCTGAAGGCCGAAACGGAGAGGCTTTAACGGTTAAGAATGCTCCAAGACGCAATACCTGCGGCAACGCTAACGTTTAACGATTCTTTCATTCCTTGCTGTTGAATTTTTACGGCTCCTTCACACTCCGCGAGTAATGAAGGCGGAATACCCGTCGTCTCAGTTCCCAAAAGCAGCGCCATTGTATCCGGTAAAACAGCACTCTTTAGATCTTGCGCGTCAGGCGTTATTTCAAGCGCATACACCGGTATTTGCTCTTCTTTGAAATAATTCAATGCGACAGCAATATCCAGATGGGTTTCAAAAGGCACGTTCTTTTCTGCGCCAAGAGCTACTTTTGATATTTTCGCATCAGGCGGTGCCGGCGTGTAACCCGTGAGCCAAAGTTTCTTTACTCCAAGAGAATCCGCTGTTCGAAACAAGGATCCCACGTTTTCGCGAGAACGAATGTCATGGGCAATAAGATGGAGCTCTCGCATAACAGAAATCATACGCATTTTTAGCGATTTGTCAATCGGTTGCCCCACTTGTCATCCCCTACGCCGCTCGTCATCCCCGCGAAGGCGGGGATCCATTTCGAACAAAAAGGGTTGACAAAAAGGTCTTTTTTCGGTATAGTGCCGGCGGTTCTTTTTCCCAAAACAAAAACCCCGGAGGTTAAGTGAAAATTCCCAGAGAACATGTGCTCCTCGGAACGCGGATAGCGTTCGAAGTCGATAGCGTCGAGAGCTACGATCCGCAGATCGTGCAGACGATCGACCATCGCATCCGTTCCATCGAGATCTTCGACCCCCGGCAGGACAAGAAGCCGTTCGAGCCGATCGACATCGACTAGAACGCTGAATCCAACTCTCAAAACGGCCACCCCCTCGCAGGTGGCCGTTTTCTCATAGACGCGTCTCTCTAACTAGCGTAACCTTCGATCCATGAAATACGGAGATGAAATTATAGGAACAATACAGGATATCGACGACAAAGGTCGCGGTTTTTTTATAACGGAAACGGACACGGGCGCGAAACGAACGATCGTGATTCCGTTTACGTCCGTCGGCGATCTTGTACGCGCCACGGTTCGAAAACGCGAGCGCGGACATACGCTCGCCGAAATAGTTTCCATTGAAGAGCCTGCGCCAACGCGCGTTGAAACGCCTTGCCCGCATGCCGGCATCTGTGGCGGCTGTCTCTGGCAACACATGGCCTATGACGCGCAGCTCGAATTAAAGCGCGATATGATTAATCGCGCATTTGAGCACGCGCATCATGAAGAACGCATTGACGCGGTCATGCCTTGTCCGAACGTCTTTTATTACAGAAACAGAATGGACTATGTCATTAGTTGGCGAGGAGAAGTCGGAATGAAAGCGTATGGATATTGGAATCGTTATCTTGATCTCAAAACCTGTTTGCTTTTGGATAAAGAAACGCCAAATATTCTCGCCGAAGTGAGAACATTGATAACCGACTTGAAGATTCAACCCTGGGATCCGAAATCCGCTGATGGGAATTTTCATTACTGCGTTATTCGGCTTGGGAAAAACACCGGCGAACGAATGATCATGCTGCTCTTTCATTCTTTGTCCGCGCTTGAGGCGAGTACGATTGAGGAAATAAAAAAACGTCTTTCTCCTCTTTGCACAACGCTCTGCCTTGGAGAGAATCCGGAAGACAATGATGTTTCTCGCGCAAAAACGATTCAGCATCTCTCAGGCAATGAGCTTCTGAAAGAGAATATCAATGGACTTACCTATTCCATCCATGCGAATTCGTTTTTCCAAACCAACTCTGTCATGGCAGCTGAGCTGCAAAAAACGGTTCTGGATTTTTGCGGAAACATTGAAGGAAAGAAAGTTCTTGATCTCTATTGTGGTCTCGGCTTTTTCGGTATCGCCGCGGCAAAAAAACGCGCGCAAGTATACGGCCACGAGCTGGATGCCGATGCAATAGAGCTTGCGCAAAAAAATGCGGAAGCAAACGACGTTGCCACTCTATGCCGCTGGGGCGCGGGTGAAGTGGAGAAACTCGATTGGAAAACGGAAAACCCCGACGTCGTTATTGTAGATCCTCCTCGCGCGGGATTACATCCAAAAGCGCTTCAAACTTTAATGAAAAATGCTCCGCACAAAATTGTATATGTTTCCTGCAATTACCGGCGCCTAGCGGAAGAACTTAAAGTCTTCAAAACCGACTATAAAGTTGAAACTATTCGCGCACTTGATCTCTTTCCTCAGACACCGCATGTTGAAGTCGTGGCTCGTCTCACGCATATCTAATATCGCGTGCTATACTTCTACACATGAAATCAGGCTTTGTTGTGCTCGCCGGTCGGTCAAACGTCGGAAAATCCACGCTTATGAATGCGCTGGTTGGTTCAAAGGTTTCTATTGTAACGCCAAAACCGCAAACAACGCGCCGTCCGGTACGAGGGATTTTGCATGATCCGCGCGGACAAATTGTTTTCGTTGATACCCCGGGTATTTTTTTGGGGAAAAAAGATGTGCTTTCCAAAAAGCTAAATGAATTCGTCCGCGAACAGCTCGAAGGTATTGATCTTGTCGTCTACGTGCTTGATCCGTCCAGAAGGCCCGGAGCGGAAGAAGAAAATATTCAAAAAATTCTCCGCAAGCTCGCCGTTCCAAAATTAGTTGTGATTAACAAATCCGATTTACCGGCAGAAAAGAAATTTGCGCTCGATAGTATGCGTGCTATTGATGTTGGCCAAAAACAAACCTTCGAAGTTTCTGCCATCAAACGAAGCGAATTGAACCGCCTTGTAGACATAATGTTCAGTCTACTCCCCGAAGGTGACGCCTATTATCCTGATCTGCAAATTACGGATATGAATCACAAGCAATGGCTTGAAGAACTCATCCGTGAAAAAGCCTTTCTTCGACTGGAACAAGAACTCCCCTATAGCGTTGCCGTGCGCGCGGAAGAAATCGAAACACGCGACGATGGTAGCACGTATATCCAAGCAACTATTTGGACAACGGAAGAGCGCTACAAAGGAATGATCATCGGAGCAAAAGGACGCATGCTCAAACAAATCGGTATCGACATCCGAAAAGAACTGGAAGCCGTCACGGGACGAAAAGCCTTTATTGAATTGCGAGTAAAAACAGATCCGAAATGGCCACAACGTTTTATGTAACAACCTATGTCCTTTGTATCAAAAAATCCTTTCCGCGGAGAAACCGCGTATCAACGTCGAAGCGTTGAGCGCGATAAAAGCGTTCTTGCAGAACGCGCCCGACAAAAACAAGATCACACCAAAAATATGCGCGAAGTAGAACGTATGCCGAATATAGAAGCTCTTCACAGCTATCTTGAACATTCTGAACTACAGCAGAAGTCTGGAACGCTCGTAGCAAGCCTCCCTGAGCTCGCGGAACGTGAAGAGATTTGCCGTAATTTTTTTCAATGCAATGTTTGGGACGCGGAACCTCACTTGCTCGATGATTTGCAGGCCGCGAAACAGAGCGACGAAAAAGAACAGGTAAAGCATATTCGTGAAATGATTCGCGCAGCGAGCTGGGCGAGCCATGGTCGCACCGACGGACAGATCGCCACCAAACTAACTGAGGATTATCTAAAACAGCTCAAAGAGCAGACAGGCGACTTCGAACAGCAAGGAATGGAGCTCTGGGCGAGTCAAACACAAAAACGCATTACGGATGCGGAAACCATATTAGATGCTCTTAAAAGCACCGCCTGCGACGAACAAGCTGAAGCAGCCGTTCTTGCTGCGGAAAGCCTTATAACAGAAACCTGGGACACGTTTATCAAAGAATGGGATGTGGAGAAAAAGAAAAACGCGAAGCTTCCCTGGCCCAATCGTGGCGTCGAACCCCCAGGAAAGCTCGGTGAACTTGTAAAAGACTTAACGCAGTATCGTCAAATTCGCGATCAACTCTATTACCAGCGCCTGTACTCGCACTTGTGCCAAATCGCAAAACAAACTCGCATAAAAAAACAACCGCCTAATTGACGGTTGTTTTTTGATCTTGGAGATAATGAAGTTCAAGATTATCCACCTCATAGCCGAACACGCCGTTGAGCGCGGTCGTTCCGCCGCCGAACATTTCTGTTGCTCCGGCAAAAAGCGGATTCATCGTCATTTTGAGAATCATCGGGTTCTGACGACTGTTGAGAACAATCAGCTCCCCAAACCAGTTACGCACTTTCCACGCGGAAACCATTCGTTTGCTTCCATTCACGGTTAAAGGATATTCGATCGGATCCGGATCCGCTTGAAGCAGTGTCAAATCATGAAATTGTCCATCTTCTTCCGCTTTGTTTTTTAACGTGGCATACGCGCTTTGCAAATCAGAGGCGCTTTTCATAATGGTATTAATGGAGGAATCAAAAATACCAAGATTCAAAATTGTTTTTCCTGTGCGTGATAGTTCTTGAAAAGCGTCATCGCTTAACCAAATACCGGATCTCACGTTGTCCGCGCTTGTCTCCCCTTCTTTCCAATAGGCCGGCAAAAGAGCGGCATGCGGATCGTGTAAGTTTATATCTCGAACCGTTCCGCTTGCCGTGCGCGTTTCTAATTGTATTTCCGGAGGAATAGCATTCCCATCGGAGGCTTGTTTTTCAAAATCGGCACGCGCTTGTTTTGAAGCGGCCGTCTCCTCTTCAAGAAGAATATTCCAATCTAATTCAGCGGCGTGCGTTGGCGCAAATCGCTTCACCGTAACATTGCGTACGCCTTTTTTATTTTTAAAGAGATCAGGAAGAAAACCCCCGAGCCCTAAAAAGGTTTGACGAATCTCGAAGGAATCTCCCGGGACAAATTGTAAGGCCTCTGCGGCCACTACCGATTTGCTCGCTGAGCCGGCATCCGGGGCGGATCCATTCTCAAAAGGATTAGGGACCGCGCATCCCGCACCCACGAGAACGAGGACTCCCAAAAGGGCAAAGCCTTGAAAAATTCGGTTCATAGATTGGCCGTATCTTTTCGTGAAATCAAGGAATCGTCAATATCAATCACATTGTTTTGCGATGGGGCTGTGAATATGCGATACTTACGTTTAAAGACCTATGCAGAAAAAGCCACTCGTTATTGGAGGAAAGGCTCCGGATTTTACCCTGAAGGATGAAACGGGAGCCGCGCGCGCTCTCTCGGACACGCTCAAGGAAGGCCCGGTTGTGTTGATATTTTATCCCGGCGATCTAACCCCTGGCTGTACGATACAGCTTTCCGCCGCAAGAAATGCTTGGCAAGATTTTCAGGATCTCGGCATTCATCTCTATGCTATCAGTTCTGCGAATGCCGCATCGCATGCGCGTTTCGCAGAACTCTTAAAACTTCCCTTCCCGCTTCTCGTGGACAGTAAACTTGCAATCGCAAAAAAATATAGTGCGAGCGAAACCAGATTTCTTTCTACCGTTACAAAACGAATGGTGTACGGAATTTCAAGCGACGGTATTCTTCGCTATATAAGACGAGGCATGCCAAAACAAGCAGAAGTATTAAAGGCCATGAGACCCTACGCGCGAGTACCACAAAAATAAGAACGTTTTCATAACCGTCCGATAAAAAAACAAAACACCTATGCACCGGGTGTTTTGTTTTTATGAAAACGAATTGTTTATGCCGTTTCTTTTCTTTTTGCTAAAGCTTCTTCAAGCGCCATCTTGTTCCAACCAACGATGATTTGACCATCAACGTCAATTACCGGAACGCCCATTTGTCCTGAGAGTTTTACCATTTCTTGAGCGACATCGGAGTTTGCGGAAACATCGATATCATCAAAAGGAATTTCATGCTCGGTTAGATAGCCTTTTGCAAGCTTGCAATAAGGGCATGTCGGTGTTGAATATATTTTTACTTTCATATTTGTTATTTACGAATGGAGTGTTGAAATATTACAAAACAAAGTATACCACAAAACAATATCACGCGTTTAGAGAGCCTGTAGATATCTTGTAAGCGTGCGCACGCCATAACCGGAAGCACCTTGCGGAAGATCCGGCTGTGTTTCGCGTTCGGAATATGCAGGACCAGCAATATCCAAGTGTGCCCAAGAAGAATCTCCAACAAAATACTGTAAGAATAGCGCGGCGGTAATCGTGCCCGCGCCATGTGCGCTGATATTTTTTATATCCGCTATCTTCGATTTAATGTGTTCTTTATACGGTTCATAAAGTGGCAACTCCCAGAGCGGTTCCCCAGCTTCTTTCGCCGCGGCTTGAATTTTTTGTGAGAGCTTTGAATCATTTGAAAGCAATCCAGCCATGTCCTCTCCAAGCGCACTTACGCAGGCGCCTGTCAGCGTCGCTAAATCAACAATAGCATCCGGCTTTTGCTTTACAGCATAGCAGAGCGCGTCTGCGAGCGTAATACGTCCTTCCGCGTCTGTATTCAAAACTTCAATCGTTTTTCCATTCATGGCTCGCACAACATCTCCCGGACGATAGGATCTGCCGGAAGGCATATTTTCCACCGCGAGAAAAATGCCATGCACTTCCGCTTTTGGCTGGAGAAAAGGAAGAACTTTAAAAAGTCCTAAAACAGCTGCCGCACCTCCCATATCTATTTTCATGGTCATCATTCCGCCTGCCGGTTTTAAAGAGAGACCGCCTGAATCAAAGGTAACCGCTTTTCCGACAATGGCGATTTTCTTTTTCGCCTTTTTTGCCGGACGGTAAATTAAATGCACACCCACCGGTTCATGATCCGAACCGCGCGCAACCGCAAGCGCTCCGTGCATGCCAAGTTTTTCCATCTGCGCTTTTGAAAGCAGTTTAAGTGTGATGCGCGGAGAAGCAGTAAGTTCGCGAGCGACGTCCACCATATGTGCAGGTGTCATATCTGCAGACGGCGTATTCACAAGATCGCGCGCAAGACAGGTTCCTTCCACAATCGCGCACGCTTCTTCAAGTCCGGCTTCAATCTGACGCGCTTTCGCCGCGGATCCGACAAAGCATTCTACGCGGTCTATCGCCTGCTTTTTTACGCGTTCCTGAGCTTTCTTATGATAGGCATGAAAACTATAATCCGCTAAAAGTAGCCCCTCAGCAAAACGCTCTGCGGCAACACGCAGAGAAACACCTTCAAGACTTGGAAAAGCTTCAAAGGGAATCAATACCTGTTTTACTTTTGCTTCTTTTGCACGCTTCGTAATATGCGCTCCAATCACGCGATAGCTCTCAAGAGAAAACTTCTTTGCGTCGCCGATGCCGATTACACAAAGCTTCCATGCCTTTCCTTTCCCTAAAGAAGGAATGACGAGAGCTTCTCCTTGTTTTCCTTCAAATTCTTGTTCCTGTAAAAGTTTTGAGAGTTGCTGTTCGAAAAGCGCATCCAGCTCCTTCCATTGTGTGGAGAGCGTTTCCCCTTTTTTCAAAGGAAGAACCAGAAGACCTGTCTTTTGTTCAAAAATATTTCCGTGCGCGGCTTGAATTTGCATATCCTTAAGCCTACCTTCGCCGCAGAAAATTTGGCAAGAAAAAGCCCGCGTCTTCCAACGCGGGCAAAAGGTCAAGAAATATTCAGATGAAGAGCCTGAAGCCGTTTCCGAAGCTCACGGGCAATATCGCTGGGCAGAATAGTAGAGAGAGTTGTTTCGCTAAACATCGGCGGACCACGTAGATCGCGAAGACCGCCGCCAAGAGCAATCAAGGGCGTAATACTGTCCTTACGCTCGAAAACGACAGGGATATTCTCCCGGCGCGCCTCTTCCTTGAGTTTCTGATCGGGATTGAACGCGATCGGATAATCTGCGAGCCGCAGCATGCTCAAATCATTCGCCGTATCTCCGAGAGCAACCCGGACTTCATGCGGTTCTTCGAGTTGCGCAACATACTTCTTTAAAGCCCCTGCTTTGTCAGCAAAAACCTCTTCGGAACACTTACCCGTCAGTTGCCCGTCTTTGACTTCGATCTCTGTTCCAAGCGCTCCGTCGAAACCGAGCTTCTCGGTGAATTGGCGCACAAGATCCTGCGGTGAACCGCTGATGGCAAGCGTGTGATAGCCAGCCTTGTGAAGCACGAAAATTAACTCACGCGTAAAGACATACACACGATCTCCCGTTTCACGCAGGATCTCTTTTCCAAGCGCATGAATGTGCTCATAAGAAATGTCAGCAAGATATCCGCTCAAAAGGGCGGACACCGAAACTCGGTTATACTCAGCATAGGAAAGAATCCTGTTCTGCCAGTCGAGCTTCGCCTCCAAAATCTCTTGAAAAAGATCGAAGTGGACAGGGGCGATCAAGCCCTCTCTTCCAAGACGTTCGATCAGCTCATGGAAAAGCGACCAACGATAAATCGTGCCATCCACGTCAAAGACGGCAAGTGGCTTGGACTTCATCACATACTCCTTTGAAAGAACCGAAAAAAGCTTTGCACAATCTTATGCCTTGGTCAATGCAAACCCGCGCAGGTATCCGGACTCCATAATCCGCGCTCCGCCGCCTTGGCTTCTTGTTCAAGCGCGTGATAGAGCGCTTTTTTCTCCGCGCTAAGCGGAAAAGAAAGATACGCATAGGCATAGCCCTCGCGAAGCAAGGTTTCATTCAAATTCGTTCCATCTTCCAATTCTACGAAGCGAAGTAGGCGACCATATTTATCTACATTGTCGGCTGTAGGATCGCTCACAAGTTCTACGCGTTTCCCTGTCATAAGTTCATCGGTAAAATGCGAAGCTTCTTTTCCAAAACATTCCACCGGCTTGCGCGGATCAACGGACTCGGGCGTATTCACTCCGAGAAGACGAATTTTTTCAGAATCCGCTTTGCCGTCTTCGCTCACTTCTAATGTATCTCCATCAACGGTACGAACCACAAGTGCATTCCCAAATCCGGAACTCGCTGCGGAAACCGGCGTCGGCGTCACGACCTCTGGAACGGAATTCGACTGAAGATCAATAAGATTGAAATGGGCGGCCAGTAAAATAAGAACCGCAATGCAAGCGGAAAGAATATTGCGTTTTTGGCGGGCAGTCATGCGAATATCATACGTCTCAATCAAAATCAGGAACAGACTGACAAAGCACGCAAAACAACGTAAGCTCCAACCATGAACGCGCGAACAAGCAAACCTGAAGAAAAAGAAGAGTACGAGCACGCGCTCTTTGCCGCAGAAATAGGTGGAGCCCCCGAAATCGATTTGCATGGAATGCGCGTCGAGGAAGCTTTGGGCATTTTAGAATCTTTTCTCCATGCAGAACTCATGCAGGGAATCCAGGTAATAAAAATTATTCATGGTCGAGGCTCGGGTGTCCTACGCGAAGCAATACATGTGTGGCTCAAAGGACAGAAAGAACTCGTGCTTTATTTCCGAGAAGCGGAGGATCAAAAAGCGCACGGCGCCGTCACATACGCCGTACTTGAATCGATACAAAATTAGTCTTCTTTTTCTATTTTTGCTAAGGGCTGTTTGAGGATAAGTAAGCGATAAATATCCGTAAGCGCGTACAAAAGAGAAAGAATCAAAGGACCGAGAAGAAATCCTGTAGGACCAAAGAACACGATACCGCCCAAAACAGAGAACAAAATAAACAGCGGATGAATTTTTACGCCATGTCCGACAAGAGATGGGCCGAGAATATTATCAATAAGACCAACCGCCGTCATACCCCAGATTGCTAAACCGAATGCGGGGAAATAGTGTCCGGTAATAACAAGATACGTAACCGCCGGTACAAGAACAATGGTTGTTCCCACACCCGGAACAAGCGCACCAATAGCCGCAAGCGTTCCCCAAAGAGCCGGGTTCGGCAGTCCGAACATGGAATATCCAATTCCGGAAAGAATGCCTTGGATAAGCGCGATCAAAAGCGTCCCTTTTACGATGGAGTTAATGGCGAGCGTGAGGCGTTCCTGAACCTGTATGTCATACCGATTCGGTAACGGAGAAAGTTCGGCGATAGATTGAAGAAAACCGCGGCCATCTTTCAAAAAATAATAGAGCGCAACAAGACCGATAAAGAATCCAAGAACGGTTTGCAATGTACCGGAGAAAATTTGTCCCAAATTTCCAATAAGCCAAGAGAGCGCTTGTCGTGCATACGTATCAACATCAATGGAGAATCCGGGAACGTATTGCTGCACGGGTTTTGTAATAACATCATTCACTAAAGTCGTAACGTCTTTTCCATTCGTGGTCACATACGTGTAAAGCGTACTTGTTTCCTGAAAGACCTGCGTACCGATAAAGCCAATTGGCACAAGGAAAAGCAAAATAAGTAAAACAATTGCGAGTACGGAGGCAAATCCGGGAAGCCGCCCGCGAAATAATGTACTCAACCGATCCTGAACAGGCTGGAGGATAACGGCGAACATACCCGCCAAAGCAAGCACGGGAACAAACGGACGGAAAATCAAAAACGCCAACACAAGAATCACCAAATAGAAACCGGTGAAGAAATATAGTTGAAGCTGTTTTTGTGACATGGCCCTAGTATAGCGCTCTTTTGGAAAGCCGTGAACTCAAAACCCCGCTTCAGGAGAAGCGGGGTTTTATCGGATGAACTAAAGAGCTCATCAAAAATACCTACGGTCTTACATGTTCATTTTCTTTTCCCCGCCCAGGCTGACCTTGCAAGCACTGCAGCTGCTCTTCATGAGCATGAAGAGGGCTGACAAACCGACGAGGACGTAAACGATCCACTCGAGCGAAGGCCAGGAGCCGAGAATAAGATTAACCACGTTCCAGTTACCGCCAAAAAAAGCGCCGAGACCTACGAGACCCCAGTTAACCGCACCGACCCACATAAGCCAAAAAGCGGCTTGGTGGAGAGGACACATATGTTTTCCCATCATACGAAAACAAAATAAAGAGTGAATGAGCACAAATGTATTAAAACAATTGCGATTATATTATAGCAAACCAACGCCAGCCTGTATTCAATCAAGCGCGTTATTTTTTATTATTTTGCTAAGAGCAGCCTTTTTTCCTTCCAAGTTATCCACAGAAATAAAGCTAAAAACAAAGCGTTCCTTTATGTTATGATTTCTATTTTTGCGATTTACGCTTCACCAATGATCGCGCTTCTGAACTCATCATTGTTACCGGAAGGGCTTGGGCTTTCTTTTGTGCGAGTCGAATCAACTCAAATGGATGATGCT
>PCSZ01000007.1 GCA_002786495.1 Candidatus Uhrbacteria bacterium CG22_combo_CG10-13_8_21_14_all_47_17
CAGAAAAGCAAGGAACATTTTTTCTTTTTGGGGTTGCCGAGTGAAGCGAGGCGGTGGCGGGGCTTTCGTGGAGCGTACGATTTTGGTCAGAGCCACTACGCGCTCCGCGCGTGCGATTAGTCGGGATTGCTTTCAAAATAAGTTCGAATTTTGTACAATAGACACCGCCATAAAAACCCCGTACTAGTACAGTACGGGGTTTTTATGGCGGGTCGGAAGGGATTCGAACCCTCGATCTTCTCCGTGACAGGGAGACGTGTTAACCAGGCTACACCACCGACCCATGAATATTTGACTCCGTTCCGATAGGGGGCGACGATAGGGCTATACCCTTCGTGGGCGCCATCGTATCAACATTTTCTCTGGCTGGCAAGTCTATGTTTTGTCTCATTCGACACGCCGGATATCATTCCAGGACAGGATCAATTACCCCGCAAGGCTCCGAAGAAGCCGAGCGTTTGGCTAGCAAATTACACGCGAAAAACCAGAACTGGAAACAAGTCAGAACCTCTCCAACGACACGCACAAAAGAAACAGCCCTCATCATCGGCAAGGCGCTAAATATCCCCGTTGAAGTGGATGAGCGTCTAAGCGTTGATGGAAATGTTGTAGACCTTCTTCCTCCCACTGAGCCAAGAGACATTATTTTTGTCAGCCACTTGCCCGTAATCACAAAAATGCTTCGCGCATGGAGCACTCAATTCAAACAAGACGAACCTCCCCTCGCCGATGTCACAACAGGATATCTCATTGATCCTGAGCAAGAAGAAATCCGTCCCGTTACAGCAAACTAGTTCTGAGGAGCCATACGCTGCACTTCTGCGAAACGTACGCGATCAACGGATGAAGCATGGTCACCAAGCGCGACAAGTACCTCCCCGCCTTTGGCGATGTCCGGCGCTTTTTGTATGAATAGCTTCAACTTCTTGAGAGCTTCGCTTTCTTCTTGCTCTTGCATCACGACCGCGGAAACGCCCCAGCTGAGCAAAAGCTGCCTTGCAAGACGTTCATCTTGTACCGCGGCTAGAATAGGTGCTTCCGGCCTGTAACGCGCTACAACACGCACAGCTTGCCCCGTCACGGAAACGACGAGCGCCGCTACAAGATTGGTTGCGCCTGCGATAAGATGCGCAATACTGCCTTCCGCATCGGGAGAAAATGGAACCGCTAAATCATCATAATGACTCTTTTCCGCTTCTTTCACTGCTGCCACCATGGTTTGCACCGCCTCAAGCGGATGTAGGCCGCTTGCCGTTTCTCCTGAGAGCATAACCGCGTCGGTGTGATCGATAACGGCGTTTTCTACGTCGCTCACTTCTGCGCGCGTTGCTCTTGGGCTTGTCGTCATGGATTCAAGCATTTGTGTTGCAACAATAACCGGTTTCGCAGCTTCCAAACATTTCAGAATCATGTCCTTTTGAAGAATAGGAACTCTAGCCGCCGGCACTTCAATGCCTAAATCTCCTCGCGCGACCATGATCGCGTCAGAGGCTTCCAATATTTCATCAAAATGTTCCACGCCTTGTGGCTTTTCTATTTTAGAAATAATGCGAATTGGCGTAGCAGGCTTCTTTCCAAGTTTTTCCTGCTCGTCTTCGATAAGTCCTCGGAGCTGTCGAACGTCGTCCGCGGATCGCACGAAAGAAAGCGCGATGAAGTCCACATCTTGTGCAACACCAAAGGCGAGATCGCTTTTATCTTTTTCCGTAATGCCTGAAATCTTCGTATCCGTCTCCGGGAGATTCAAACCCTTATGAGAAAGAAGCGTTCCCCCATCAAGCACTGTGCAAATAACCTTGTCGCCCTGAATCTCTTTTACTGTCACGGAAAGTTTTCCATCATCGAAAAGAAGTTTCTGGCCCGCTTCTACGTCTTTGTGCAAGTTTGGATAGCTCACGGGAATAACATTATTTTCCGCCGTATCGGTGGTCGCGCTTAAAATAACCTGCTCCCCTTTTACGAGTTCTATCCCCTCCTTTGGAAGTTCTCCAACACGAATTTTTGGGCCCTGGAGGTCCTGTAGAATTGCAACCGGTTGTTCCAGCTTTTTCGCGCTATGTCGAATGGTTTCCATGAGTTTCGCATGCTCCTCGTGCGTGCCATGCGAGAAGTTCAAACGCGCAACATTCATGCCCACATGAATCAACTGCTCCATGATTTCTGGCGATGCGGATGCCGGCCCTATGGTGCAAACAATTTTTGTTCGTTTCTCTGGAATATGCATAGTTGATTATTTTATATCCGCCGGGCGTTCTTCAAGGAGAAGATCTACTTCTATTTCTTGGTCGCCTCGAGCAATTTTTAATTTAATGGAGTCGCCCGGTGCATACTTCGCCACAAGACCCGATAAGGAATGTTTCTCATTAACCGACTCTCCATTTACTTCAAGAATAATGTCCCCTTCTTTTAAGTTAGCTTTGTCCGCGGGAGAGTCTTTAATAATACTTGAAGTTTCCGTGCTCTTGCTCTGTGCGATGAAAGCCCCGTGGTCATAAGCGATTCCGTGCGCATCCGCGTAATTTTGATCCAGAAAAATATAGCGCACACCGATCCAAGGACGAACAATTCTCCCATATTTCTGTACACTCTCGCTCGCGCGCTGCAAAACATTCGAAGGAAGAGCGAAGCCAAGCGATTGAGCGCCATCTGAAATAGCTGTATTGATCCCGACAACCTTTCCGTTCAAATCAAGCAGAGGGCCACCTGA
>PCSZ01000038.1 GCA_002786495.1 Candidatus Uhrbacteria bacterium CG22_combo_CG10-13_8_21_14_all_47_17
GTCGGATAATACGTGCGAGGGTGCCGTCCGTTGGTCGGGGAAGGTCATGCGCAAACGATATCCAGATTAACAAGGTAAAATGAAGGTAGATCATAATACGACTTACCTTTTACCAACCGCATGTCAAAGAAGTTGTTTGTTGGTGGCATCCCGTTTCAAACGACGGATGAAGAACTCCAACAGCATTTCTCCCAGGCCGGCGAAGTGGTTTCCGTGTTCATTCCTATGGACCGTGAGACCCGTCGCCCCCGTGGCTTTGCATTCGTCGAAATGGCGGATGATGCCGGGGCCGAACAAGCTATTAGCAAGTTCGACGGATCGGAGATGGGCGGACGCACAATCGTTGTAAACGAGGCGCGCCCCCAGGAACAGCGCTAAGCGCCGTTCTTAATAAAAAAACTCCCGCTTTTTAGCGGGAGTTTTTTTATGCGCCGATTTGTCGGAGGATTTCTTTTTCTGCTTCCATTGGATTTGCGCGGCCTTCCGTTGCTTTCATGACTGCGCCCACGAACCATTTTACAACGCCGGTTTTTCCCGCGCGTACTTCTTCTGCTTGTGCCGGATTTTGCGTAAGAACGCGCGTGACAACCGTTGCAAGAACCGCGGGGTCATTCATTTGTCCGAGATTATGTTCTTCCAAAATATGCGAAGGATCAGCTCCTGTTTCTACCATAAGGAGAAGGAGTTTTTGCGCATTGGTACTATTGAGCGCGTTTTCATACAGCAAATGTAAGAACTCGGAGAAGTTTTCCGGCGTGATATTGCAGCGTTCGATAGACAAGCCTTTTTGTCCAAGGATTGCCGCTAGTTTATTTGTAAGCCAGCTCCCGGCGAGTCTTCCAAGTTTTTCTTTCTGTTGGGATAAAATTTCGCCAGCAGATAGGTCTGTGCGATTATCTGTAGCTTCCAGCCAGTTTCCAAGCTCTCCCATAGTATCTTCCGCGTAATTTGCCCAACCTGCATTCGCGACAAGGAATATTGCGTCTTCTTCCGTGAATCCGAATTCTTTTCGAAGACGCGCGCGCGTTTCTGCGGGCAGTTCCGGAATTTCTCCTTTTTCTTTTTCGCGAATGTCTGCAAGCGAGAGTGGTCGAAGATCCGGTTCGGGGAAGAAGCGATAATCAGCGCTCGTTTCTTTTGAGCGTTGGTCAAAGGTCTCTCCTTTGTTCTCATCCCATCCGCGCGTTGTGTTTTTTGGCGTTTCTCCCGTGGCGTAAATCTGTTCATGCCGCTCTATTTCATGTTCAAGTGCGCGTTCCACGGAACGAAAGGAGTTCAGATTTTTTACTTCTGTCTTTGGGTTGTAGCCCGCTTTGAGTGGCTGATTGTTTTCATCGATTTCAAGTAAAGAAATGTTTGCATCGCAGCGCATGAATCCTTTTTCCATGTCTGCAAGCGAAACGTTTGCGGCGCGAAGAATCGCCTGCAATTCTTGGAGAAATACCTTTGCTTCCGCAGGACTTCGAAAGTCCGGTTCCGTTACGATTTCAAGAAGCGGTTGTCCGGCACGATTAAAGTTCACAATCGTGCTTCCTGTTTTTGCGTCGTGAATATTTTTTGCTGCATCTTCTTCCAGATGCGCTCGTGTTATTCCAATACGCACGGTGTTACGTGGAGCTTTTTGTCCCGGAACATCAACAACAAGGACGCCATGTTCCGAAATAGGAAAATCATATTGTGAAATTTGATATCCCTTTGGGAGATCCGGATAGAAGTAGTTTTTGCGATCGAAGTGAGATGTGTCGGGAATACGACACTCAAGAGCGAGGCCCGTGCGGACACCGAGGTGTACCGCTTCCAGGTTGAGGGCGGGGAGTGCTCCGGGCTGGCCCGTACAAACAGGGCATATAGCACTGTTTACTGGCGCGCTGTCGTCAATATTTGCGCAGCCGCAAAACATCTTTGTTTTGGTTTTTAGTCGTACGTGTATTTCGAGACCGATAATTGGGATGAGATTTGCCATACGTCAAAGCTTACCGAGGATACAAAAAACCCGCTAGGGGCGGGTTTTGTTTGTTAGCGAGTCGCTTTCAGCGAATGATAGACTTTTACTTGATAAATAATGCTGAGCGGGATAAGGGCGATTTGAACTAGGCTACCCAGCACGTTCTGAATACCCGCGATGGTTGCGGAAGCTGTTTGGAGCGGCTGTGCTTGGTTTGTGAAGATGGAGAGCCTATCAAAGCCAATAAGCATGCCTAAAATAAACATAATAATAAAGCTAAGAAGCATGTCTAAAATGACAACAAGAATTGCCGGAACGAGCACGCGACCAAGCGTTGGCCACCAGCGTCCTTTAACAAGCGCTGCGCTGGCAGCGAGCGCTTGGGTTCCGCGGCGGTCTTCATCAATAAGAAAGAGAATGCCAAAGCTAAGGCTTAAGGAGAGCCAGAGTCCAGGGAGCACAAATGCTAATAATCCACCGGCGAATATCAGGAGATTGAGGATGCCGATCCATAGCACGGAAAGAAGCAGACCCCAGGCCCGTTTCGCGTTAGGCGTAATTTCTGCGTCTGCATTTGTTTCTCGCTTGAGTTGATAGTCTAAGAGCGAAATAAGCGTGTGAAGCACAATAACAATCGAGAGAGCATTAGCGATCACAAGAATCGTGTACGAAACAGCCGAAGCCATCGGAACACGCTCTGCAATGAGAGCCGCAATAAGACTAATAACCGCCGCAAGAACAAAACGTATTGATATTTCAAAAAGCCGGCGCCAATCTTTTAAAAATTGCGTCCATCCGCTGGAGATCAGTTCAGATGTGGAGATGAGTTTCGTTTCGGACATAGCATGGATAATGGATAAGTAATTTAATGTGAGTATATAAGAAATGCCCTTTCTTGCCCAGAAAAAAGCTAGGAACTTTTTCTTTCAAGAAGGGGTTTTAGATGGTCTGTAAGTTCCTGCGCAACTGTTTCAGGTAGCTTTGAGGCATCAATTTCAATAATGCGCGTTTTAGCGTCTCTATAGGGCTTTTGTACTTCTGTGAGGCGATATCTTGCGGCGAGTTTTTGTTGAAAGTCGGTTTGTTCAAAAATATGATCGTCTTTTTTCTCTGTTCGTCCTGTCAGGCGTTTTTCCGCAATCTGCGGAGCAACAGTGAGAAGAAAAAGTATATCTGGTGCGCAAGAAATTTCGAGTTGGTTTCCCGCTAATTCCAGGATGTCTTGTATGTTCACTTGTGGATCCTGTAGTGGCTGGTAGGCGAGCGAGGAAATAAGCCCGCGGTCTTGAATTACCCAGCGCCCTTCTTCCTGCTGGAGAAATGGCAGAACGAGACTTTTATAGAGAACTTCTCGATCAAGCGCAAAAGCTTGCATGGCACTCTTTCCATTGTAAGAACGATTGTCATGATTTCTTACAATCTCTTCACGAATAATACGCCCGATACCTGAATAGGTTGGTTCCGCTACAAGGAGAAAATCGCTGGATTCCACAGCGGGGTCATTCGCTTGTGGGAGTTTGCCATGCGTTCGTTCAAAATCCGGAACATCAAAAGATTGTAAGCCTTTCTCTTCAAGAAATTTTTGCATCGCGGCTATAGCCGTCGTTTTTCCTGCCCCGTCGATGGAATCGATAACGATCATTCGGTTTTCCGATGATTTTTTATTAGAACCTAGGTTCATAGGTTATGAAATCAAAAGCTTCATGTGGCTCGCGTTTTTTCTCCTGCCAAATCATGGAATTAATTTTCGGAAAAAAGACATCACCGACATACGATTTTTTTACTTCCGTGATTTCAAGCCGATCCGCGATGTCTACGGTTTGTTCATAAATGGCCGCGCCTCCTATGACAAAAATATCTTCATCTGCGTGCTGAGCGAACGCGGATTCAAGCAGACGATGGACTTCGACGCCTGGCGGAACAGGATATCCCGACTGATGCGTAATAACAATATTCTTCCGATTCGGAAGCGGACGGAATTTTTCGGGGATGGATTCCCATGTTTTTCGGCCCATAAGGACCGTCTTTCCTGTTGTGAGCGCTTTAAAATGCGCCATATCTTCTGGGAGATTCCAGGGGAGTTTTCCGTTTTTTCCAATGCAGCCATTTTCTGCTATAGCGGCGATTAACGTAATCATGAACCGAGTATATCTTGACGGACCGCGATCGACTAGTCAGCCGGATACTGAAAAGGTAAGCTTATTTTCATGATGAAACCTCTTACCGAACGAAGCCCGGATGCGCAGTATCAGCAGCTTTTGCGCGCTATTCTCGAACGTGGTGAGCGTACACCCAGCCAACAGGGTGTTGATGCGCTTACGCTCATGGGACCAAATCCACTGCATTTCAAATTTGATAATGGATTTCCCATCATCAATGAGCGCAATATGGCGCCGAAGGCGTCGGAGCGATTGCCTGTCACGATTTGGAGGCAAGCCATTGGAGAGATTTGTGCATTTGCAAATGGCGTTCGAACACAAAAAGGTCTTGAGGAATTCGGTTGTAGCTGGTGGGATGCGTGGGTGACGGAGGCGAAGTGCGCTAAACGTGGTTTAGAAACGGGCGACCTTGGTCCGGGTTCTTATGGGGCGGCTTTTCATGATTTTCCGACAGCAGAAGGTCCTTCGTACAATCAATTTCAAAATATCATTGAGCAGATTCGCGAGATGCCACAGTTACGCACGCATTTCATTTCTCCTTGGATTCCGCAGTATATTATTCGCGGAGAAGGGAAACATCAAAAAGTCGTTGTTGCGCCTTGCCATGGCTGGATTCATCTTCGCGTCATCGACAACAAACTCACCCTGCATATGTTTCAGCGTTCCGCTGATGTGCCGGTTGGCGTTCCATCCAACATGGTGCAGTATGGCGCATTGCTCATGATGCTCGCACATGCGACGGGCACGGAACCGTATGAGTATGTTCATAGTTTTTCCGATGCGCATATTTATGTCGATCAAGTTCCCGCGGTTGAAACCATGCTTTCACGTGAGCCGAAGCCACTTGCGACCATGAAGATGGACACGAGCGTAAAAGATTTCTTTGATTTTCGTCACGAGCATTTCACGCTTGAGGACTATGAACCACATCCAGGGATTAAAGGCATTCCGGTGGCTATTTAATCGCTATGGCGGACAATCGTTTTATCAGTATGGGCGCTGTGCGGCGCGAAGATCAGAGAGCGGTAATGGAGGAAATCAAAGAACAAGGCCATTGTCCGTTTTGTATTGAAAATCTTGAGAAGTATCATAAAAATCCCATTTTGAAAGAAGGGAAATTTTGGTTGCTTACGGAAAATCAATGGCCCTACGCAAAAGTAAAACAACAACTTCTCGCAATTTATAAAACACATATTGAGCATATTTCCGAAATGGATCCGGAGGCGGGAAGAGAGCTTGTCGAATTGTTCACCGAGGAAGCAAAAAAGCGAAACATTAAAGGAGGTGGTATTGCGATGCGGTTTGGTTCATCCGAACATGGGAATTACGGATCAAGCGTTCTGCATATTCACGCGCATTTGATTGAGCCGGATCTTGAAGCGCTTGGAGAAAATGAAGCGTGGAAGTTCAAGTTTGGCCAGCCAAAGAACTATAAAAAGAAAACCTAATAAAGTTGACGGTGCGGTCGGTTTATGCTGAACTGCTTTTGGTTCGAATGAGGCTACAAAGGAGATAGAGATGACGTCGGACATTCTAAAGATTGATGGACTTACGCCGCATCAGGTTCTGACCTTGTCGCGCGTGAGAGGCTTCAAACAGTATCTGAACATGTTGGAGCGATACCAGAATGGAGTTTGCGTTTTTTGCGACCCGCTGGGACCAAAGAACAGGGTGATCCACGAAGTCGCTGGCTGGCGCATGTGGGAGAACCCATTTCCTTCCCCCGGTTCGGAGCTTCATCTTGTGCTCGCCCCTGTCCGTCACATCTCGACGGAGAGCCTTCCGAGCGCGAGAGATTTTATCGCTGTAGGCGAGCTCTTCGAATGGGCAAAGCTGGAGTACGGCAAGAAGCGGCTGATTGGTGGCGGCATTCTCATGCGCTTCGGTTCGCCGGAGTACAATGCGGGTACCGTTCTGCACCTTCATGTGAATATCATCATTCCGGATCTGAAGAGCGAGCTACGGCTGCCGCTCGTCAAGGATCCGGGAAGTACGCTGCGTGGTTATAAACGCTTGGCGGTGTTCGAAAAATTGCGGATAGGGATTCATTTGACCAACCTTTCCTCCGAGGAGCGCTTGCTTCTCGAAGAGGATCTCGATGAGCTTCAAAGAGAGCTCGAAAAACTCACGATGTGAGCGCATACTGGCCCGATCCGACATATGTCGGATCGGGCCTCTTTCGTCTCTATTTTATAAAAATAAGTTTTACACCTTGGCTTTTTAAAATACGTTCCCCATCGAGGACGGCATATCCATTGCGATAAAAGAGACGCCCGATGCCAGAATAGGCGAGTTGTTTGGCGCAAGGAGGGCAGGGGAACGTGTCGCAATAGACATCGGCTTCTTTGAGTGAAGTACCTTCTTTTGCAGCTTGCGCAACGATACTCGCTTCAGCATGAAGTGCGAGGGAAGATTCGAAATGTTCTCCAGCGCTAAAATTGCTTCGTGGATCGCCTTCGTCATTCGCCATTTGGTCGGAAGGAACGTAGGTGTTGTGCGCTTGGAATAAAATGGATCCGTCTTTTACGGCAATGGCGCCGATGTGCCGCCACCAGTCCTTTGCTTTTTCACCTTCTTTTAAAGCCGCTTCCATCATTTTCTGGTCAAAGGCCTCTTCGCTTATTTCAATATCGGGGGAGACTTGTACCGGTTGAATGGACTTCTTTTTATCCCAGCGTAAAAAAATGGTATCAACTTCTACCGGATGATTTGGAAAAAATTTACTGACCAGCGCCGTGGAAAGATCGTCATCAGAAATGATTAGTGGCTGCATGGTTTTCTGAATCTTTTCTATCGTGGATGTATTCAAAATTTCTACGCGCTCAAAGCGATTCCAAGATTGAATCGCTTTTTGCACAAGCTCCGGATCAAGTCGACGTATATCCTTTCGTAAATGATCAAATTCTCCGATGAGATCTTCTCCAAAGAGAAACAGTTCTGTTGCCTTCGGGTGCTTATCAAAAAATACGCGATAGCCTTCGTGCAGGATAGGAACATAGCTCACGATCACTGGTTGCATATCGACTAGTCATTCTTTATTTCCGAGAGCGTTTCTTCCAAGGCCTTTAGTATTTTTGGCGTGAGAATTTTTTCCAATTTTTGCGCAGTGGTAATTTGCATGCGTCGGATTTTTGCGCTCGTCGAAGTCGTTGCTTGGCGTTCGAGCACGGTAATTTCTTGGCAGTGCTCTTTTAATGCCTCAAGCTCTTCCGTAGAGTAGGTGTCCTCTACGGCGATAAGTACGTCCGGTCGGATTGTTTTAATGAGATTCCATTTGGGTTCGTCATGTTTTTTTAGAATAACAAAATCAACCGGTCGAATATGTAAAACCATTTCCATACGCTCTTCTTCCGGAACAATTGGGCGTTCGGGACCTTTTCTCTGCTGGATTTTTTTGTCGCTATCAATACCTACAATTAAAACATCTCCGACTTTTTTGGCCTTCTCAAGATAGCGGGCGTGGCCGATGTGAGCCAAGTCATAGGAGCCTGAAGTGAGCACAATTTTCGCTCCGAGGGCTCGCAGGCTCTCTACGATGGTTTGTAGTTCTTCGTAGCTATCAATTTTTTTCCCCGTTTTATACATATGGATTGTTGTTAGATTTGCATGTAGTTTTGTCAGTTTTTGTATCCTCCCGTTGAGCCCCAACCGCCGCGCGTTTTTCCTACTGGCTGACCCTCATCCCAATCGATGCGTGCTATAGGAAGAAAAATTCCTTGAACAATACGTTCGCCGGCTTCAACAATAACGGGGTTTGTTCCCGGGTTCCAGAGATAGATAAGTAGCTCATCATCAGGACCGCAAAAATCTCGATCGATAATCCCCACGGTATTCCCAAGACGAAGGCCTTTCTTTTTGAAGGTCGATGAACGCGGCGCCAGAACAAGCATATGGCCTTCCGGTGCTTGGATAATAAGCCCTGTTGGTAAAAAGGCCGATTCGCCCGGAGCAATGGTTGCGCCCTCACAGACGGCGATGTCGAAAGCTGCCGCTTCTTCCGTTTTGTATTCGGGGAGTTCAATGTCTTCGCGAAGACGCGTAATACGAGCTTTCATACAACACATTAAAATCCAAGCTCGGTCATCATTTCTCGCACAGTGGATTCAAAGGCTTCTTTGGTTCCTTCATTTTCGATAGTCTTCCATGCACGAGACATGACGCTTGGAATGGTAACTTCCGTTGGCGCCTGTCCTTCTTTCTGGAACTGTTCCCAGCTCATTTGAGATTCCTCCGCTTTTTCTCCGCGTTTTTTCATGCGTTCAAAACGGAGTTCCGGTGAAACTTGAATAGCGACTAGTTTGAATTGTGGAAGCGGCTCCAAAGCTACGATGTCTTCCGGGCGGCGAATGCCGTCGACGATCACAATGTCTTCTGGCGTGTTAAGCGCAACGCGTTCTACGGCGTAGGAAAGCACGTCTTCGCCGAATTCCTGACGCACAGCCCCGGATATCTTGATGAAGTTTTCACGGGTCTTTGTTACAGCAAGACTTTCCAGAATATCGCCGAGAATGGCGCTGAAACGGATATACCCTGCTTGGTAATTTTCCTTGAGAAAATTGGCGGCGGTTCCTTTTCCGCAGCCGGCCTGACCGACGAGTCCTATGATGAGCTTTGGCATAGCTCGTAGTTTAGGATCTGAACCGAATTTCGTCGACCCCGCGTCAAGGGTAACAAAAACCCCGCCGGAGCGGGGAGCTTTGTTTTCCTAAACGGGTGTTTAGGCGAATTTTGCTGTATCAACTGGAATGCCAGGACCCATCGTAGATGTGATGGTCATGCTTTTTAGATAGACACCTTTTGAGGAAGATGGTTTCATTTTTTTCACTGCTTCAACAAGGGCTTTCAGATTCTCCATGAGTTTCGCATCATCTAGATCTGTCTTCCCAAAGGCATGGTGAACATTTCCTGTTGCATCATTTTTAAATGCAACCTTTCCTTTTTTCACGTCCTCAATCATCTTCTTTACATTCGGGCTAACGGTATCCGTTTTTGGGTTTGGCATGAGTCCAACCGGACCGAGAATTTTGGCAATCTTCGCGAGCTTTGGCATCATGTCAGGCGTTGCAACGGCAACGTCGAAATCAATCTTTCCTGATTTTGCAATTTCCGCAATAAGTTCTTCTCCACCGATGATGTTCGCACCGGCTTCCGTTGCTTCCTTTTCTTTATCGGCATTTACGAAAGCGGCTACGCGCTTTGTTTTTCCGATGGAGTGAGGGAAGATAAAAGTTCCGCGAACTTGCTGATCGCTTTTCTTTACATCGATTCCCAGTTTGAAATGCGCTTCAAGTGATGGAATGAACTTCAGCGTTGAAGTCTGCTTTCCGAGAGCGATAGCTTCTTCCGGGGAGTAAAGGTTTTTTGGATCTACAAGCTTTTTGAGTTCGGTATAGCGCTTTGAATGCGCTGTCGACTTCTTTACGACTTTCTTTGCTTCATTTTTGGACATATGTGGTGAGTGGTACGGGCGGAACGCGACAAAAAAGTCTTTGTCCCTCCCACTGATTTAGTGCGGAGACTCTAGTGAATTTTCGCCAAAACGTCAAGGCAACACAAAACCCGCCAAGAGGCGGGTTTTGTGTTAGGCGGAGACTTCGAGCCCCATATTGCGGGCCGTGCCTTCGACTTGCCGCATAGCGGCTTCAACATCGTGACAGTTGAGGTCGGGCATTTTCTTTTCCGCAATTTCACGGACTTGCGCCTTTGTGACCTTCCCAACCTTATCTATGTTTGGTTTTCCCGATCCCTTCTTTACATTGGCCGCCTTTTTCAATAGCTCGGCAACAGGAGGGGTTTTGGTGATGAAATCGTAAGAGCGATCTTCATACAGCGTGATGACTACTGGAACGACTTCGCCCATGCGATCTTGTGTCGCTGCATTAATCTTTGTACAGAACTCAGCGATGTTCATTCCATGCTGACCAAGTACTGGACCGAGCGGAGGAGCTGGAGTGGCCTTCCCGCCAGTGATCTGTACTTTGATAAGTGTCTTTATTTTTTTTGCCATAATGATTGTTGATTGGACATGGTTATGTCATGCCTATGCGTGACGGGAAGCAACCGTCGATACGCGTAACAGTGGACTGTTTATAGCAAAAGCATCGTTTTTTGGCAATAGATCAGCCGATTGACGAAAATATTAAAAAGCTCTACGTTATAACCTTCCTTTACAGTCCCTTGAGCCGCGTTATAATCGCGAGCGATAGGGGAATAGAGCAGGAAGAGGAGGAGACCAAGATGGGTAAGAGGGCAACTTCGCAAGAGATCGCTAACCTTCTGCATTTGATCGAAGTGGGTCGTGTTAGCCAGGAAATGGTTCGCAGGATTATCGATGAGCAGAGCCATGATCTTGCTCGCATCTATCGCGTTACGATTCAATCAACAACGCAACCTACGTACATTCAAATTAGCAAGACATACGAATGGTCCAGTTGCTGGGGCGAGGAATCGTCTCACATTGAACTCCATGAGTCGCTTCAAGGGATAACGCCCCCGGTGGGCGAACTTCAAATTTTGGTGAAAAGTTTTCCTTCTGATATTAGGACCGAGGAAGTCCTCGCCTGGGCCAAGGAGAACGGCTACCGAGTCCTTTTTCCTCATGAGCGTGAGCGCTTTTTGAAGAAATTCCCGGAGCTTCAACTTCAGCAGAAGCTTTGGATGGTTGATTTGGGCTCGTTCGCTCGTCTGTGTCATGAGCGCTACGTTCCTGTTTCAGCAGAAGAGCATTCGCTCGAACGCAGCCCCTTTCATCGCGACTGGCCTGTCGGCTTTCATTTCTTGTTTGCCGCTGTGCAGCCGCCTTCGCTGGGTAGCTAATGTCGGCTTTTACAAAGAGTCGCAGCCCCCAAACGCTAAACGACCCACACCATACTGGTGTGGGTCGTTTTCATTTTTGTATTTGTTTGAGCTAGACTCTTTTTACCTGGGTGAAATCAAGTTCAAGCGGTGTTTCGCGCCCAAACATGGAAACAAGTACTTTGACTTTTCCACGTGAGCCATCAATTTCAGCGACTTTGCCTTCAAAGCCTTTGAATGGACCATCGCCAATTTTGACGGCTACACCCTCCTGAAGATCGATGACGAGCACGGGCTCTTCTTCTTTTGTACCAATGCGTTTCAGAATCATTTCTACTTCTTCTTCTGAAAGCGGTGAAGGCGTGGTACCCGTTCCGGTGAAGCCGGTGACATTCGGGGTGTTGCGCACGACATACCAGGATTCATCCGTTACAAGCATGTCTACGAGCACATAGCCCGGATACACTTTTTCTTCAACGACGCGGCGCTTTCCATTTTTTACTTTAATTTTCTTTTCTTTCGGAACGAGCACATTGAAAATATGATCCTGCATTTTCAAGGCTTCAATACGTTGACGTAAATTGTTCGCCACATTCTCTTCATATCCGGAATAGGTATGAATGGCGTACCAGCGTCGTCCGTACCCGGCTGTTTGTTTTGCCATAGGTTATTGAGCGCTCGGTGCCGCTGGCGGTGTTGGCGAATCAGGGAGCTGTTGAACGGTAAAATCATTTGTCGGAAGACCGTTTGCATCTCTTGCATCAACGCTACTTGGAGAAATGTCCGGTACGACAGGCGTTGTTGCTGGCGGAAGGTTTTGCGGAACGGCAGCAGCACTTGTCCGACTTTGGATCATGAGGTCGATTCCTTTCGAAAGGCCGAAATCGAGAGAGGCAAAAAAAGCGGCCGTAAAAACGGTAACGCCGATTACAAGCGCACTGTAACGCAGTGTTTCTTCGCGCGTGGGCCAGGTGACTTTTTGAAGCTCTGTTTTTGCAGAGCGGAGATAGTTGGTGAATTTGGCTAAAATATTCATAGGCTTTTTTAAAAGGCCCCTGGGGCCCATCGCTGGTAACATAGCAAGAATTTGCCGTCTTGGCAAGAGCTGCCGGTTTCGGACTCTTGTCGTATGAAAAGGGAACCGCTATGCTGTGCAGAGCGTTTTTTGATTCACACATCGAAAATGCTTTCGCAAATTTTCGGGCTATGGCGCAGTTGGCTAGCGCGCATGCATGGGGTGCATGAGGCCGTGGGTTCGAGCCCCACTAGCCCGACCAATCAAGACATTTCAAATTTTCAGGGGAAAGAGCTTGCTCGCTCGCC
>PCSZ01000074.1 GCA_002786495.1 Candidatus Uhrbacteria bacterium CG22_combo_CG10-13_8_21_14_all_47_17
GATAAATCTTTGCTCATGGCTTCATTTTAGCAAAATAAAAAAGAGGCGGAAAGCTGTTAGCTTTCCGCCTCGGTCATCACTCGAAAGGGTGAGGAAACTTGGTTAGCTGACCGTACGTCATCTTTCCGCGTCCAAACCTCTCGGCGATTTCGTACAGACGCTTCATTCCGGCAGGTTCTTGCCGATAACCAAAGGTCATCTGAACAGTTCCAGGAACCAGCACTCTGACAATGCTGAGGTCGCCGTTTCCACCATAGTCATCCAAGAGTTCGAGCGGAACAACCAAATGTCTCCAGCCCTTGCTCTCAAAACAACCAAGCAGATCGTCCCACACCTTGGAAGTGTTGCCTCCCACTTCTTTAAATGACAGATATCTCTGGCTTGTAACCAAGAAATCTGCACGGCGAAAGTACTGTTTCTGGCCATAAAGACGACCGTGATCGTTAGGCCAAATGACCTCGTCTGGACGAATCTTGTCTGGCACACCGTTTTGCAGGCGATGAAGAACAGATGCCTCCACCTCCATAAGTGCGTGGCTGACAGCGTGCTCAACATCAAAACTGGAACAAGACGCACAGGTGGTAAAAGTGTGCTCTGCACTTTGAGCCATGACAAATACCACAGGTGCCAGATCAAGTGAATGATCGACAACCCACACTTCAAACCCAACACCCCGTAGCTCATTAATACGCTTTTGGATACGATCTGGAAGCGTACCTTCTGAAACTATTGGCATATCGAGTCGACAGAAGTATGAGTTGATGAATGCATCCCTCTCAATCAGTTCAAGAGTTCCAGTTTCAATCGCCGTCTGCTGATCCGGGTGCGCAGCGCATCCTGATGAGTTTGAGAAACAGTAATAAGGTATTTCTGGAAAATATGGGAAATAGACATGGTCGGCAAGAATATAAAATTCATTACCACCCAAATCCGACCCCTTAGTCCAGTTGTACCTCATGCCTTCGTCAAACTGTGCAAACGGGAAACCCTTGATTCTGTATTGGCTCTTATGAAATCGGATAACTTCTCGAGGGTCGATAACATTATCCAATTTACGATAAGTAGCACAGGTCAACTCTGGAATACATCCGCAAGATGTCCATTCTTTGGCTTCAGAGATTGCTTTTTTCAGAGCCATCTCAGGAGAAGGATCTCTACCGTGTGACCAGCTCCGTTTTTCTGACAAACGAGCTGAAGCGATGGCAAAGCCAGGAACGTAACCCTTAGCCATTGGAATCGCCCAATCAACTTGTAACGTTGAGGACTTTTCGGGATCAGCTTGCGCACCCTCTTTGCCAAAAGCAACGAGAGTAAGCGGATGGTATTTATCAGGAAGTTCGATAGCTTGAGCAAGAAGCTCATCCACAAAACCTCCGATTTCCAGAGTTGCAACACCCTGGCGAGTAGCTTCCAAGAGTATATTCTGAGCAGAATGCCCAGCTTCCAAAGAAACGTACAACATACTTCGATTGCCATATTTTTGGTTCGATACTGTGAAAGAACCACTAATGGCAATAACTCCGTGAGTTCCTTTCTGAATACCAGCAGGGCTCAAGAAGGATCTGGCGAACCTCAATACATCTGTTGAGACAGACCTGAAGCCGACGGAACCCCCTTGACCGTAAAGCACTCGATATACCCCAGGATCCAAATCGCCTGTTTTTGCGAACAGTCCGACATGGATCATTAGAGGATAAAGTGCTCCAGCGGATGGCACGGAGCGATGAGGCTGTCCATCAGCCGTCAGGCATTCTCCATACGCACTCCAGAGCAGATCGATGACATTTTGAAAATCAACAGTCTCTCCAGAAAAAACACGGACAGATTTGCGACGGCTGATAATCTCAGAGAGATTACTTTTTGAAGGTTCATAAACCTCCTCTAAGTTCTCTTTGCGATGCCTTTCAGTGGCTTGAGAAACCAAACGCGCCACATCCTCATCACTGACATTTGTCGGGAACCGCATCGGGTTCATGACAGTTTTCCAGAACTCATCTTCCAGAGTTTTCCCGTCGACAATTACTTGTTTTTGGAACAACTCTTCAAGAAGGCTTTCGATCGACGCACCGTCCCAATCCTGAGACAAAATGTCGATAACCTCACTCAACTTTCTGCCTCCGTTGCAGGCATCCAAAAGTTTAACAATAACAGCTCGGGGTGCTTCAACTACAACTTCTTTACTGAAGGTAGTGAAGGTTGTTTTGTTGCTCTTAGTGAGGGCTGAAGCCCACACGATAGGGATGCCTTGCGGGTCCATGACTCCTCCTTTCATTTGATTTTGTTAAAGAACTACCGATGCGGTATTACAACATGTCTATTCCTTAGTCAAGAACAAAAATGGTGAGCTATTTTCCATCCCGAAGCGAGGACGGCTCGGCAGGATGGGGTCTGGGGGAGGAATGCCGAGCCGTCCGA
>PCSZ01000020.1:0-779 GCA_002786495.1 Candidatus Uhrbacteria bacterium CG22_combo_CG10-13_8_21_14_all_47_17
AATCCGAAAGATAATAATTCTTTCTTTTTCTGGCAGCTTATTAATTTGAGTCGATGGTATACTGCACATGCTTGATATGACGCCTAAATTGATTCCGTGTCCGGTCTGTACCAGTGAGGACTTCGACGTGCTCGATGAGCGCGAACGTGATCGCGGATTGCATCGAAACACGGTTTGTCGGAGATGCGGAATGGTTTGGGTTAATCCGCGTTTCGACGAAGGTGCATATCTCGAGTTTTATCGAAAGAATTATACGACGGATGTCTACGGCCTGGACGGAACGCCGGAAAAAATCCGCGACGTTATTACGTGGCGAACGCGCCGCTCAAGAGAGAAGGCGAGCCTGTTTCCCGCTTTTTGGCCCAAGGACGGAACGGTTCTTGAGATTGGTTCCGGTATCGGCGCCTTTTTGGCGTCGCTTCGTGAAGATTATGCTTGCCGTGTTTTCGGGGTCGAGCCTTCGCCGGCCTTCGTCGAGCTTTCGAAGACGGAATTGAACCTTCCCGTTTATCAAGGGTCATTCAATGAATGGTTTCAAGAACAGCCGGAGGGGTTCTCCGAGAAATTCGATCGCATTGTTCTCGACCAGATTCTTGAGCATCTGCTCGATCCCGCAGAATCTCTCGCCCGGCTCCGGTCACTTCTTGCGGACGACGGAGAGATTTTTATTAGCGTTCCGAACGTTTCGGCGCCGAAAGAGAAGCCAGAAGATTTTTTTATTTTTGAACACGTTTCTTCTTTCTCGCCTTTTCCACTTTGTCTTTTGCTCTTACGTTCGG
>PCSZ01000020.1:817-10211 GCA_002786495.1 Candidatus Uhrbacteria bacterium CG22_combo_CG10-13_8_21_14_all_47_17
GTTGCAGAGCGTCCCGGTTCTTTGCAAATCACCGCTGCGCCAATTCAGTCGACTATTCCAATGCTCGCCTTGGAGAGCTGGGAACGGCCCTATTCTAAGCAGGAACTTCTAAATGGATTTGCACAGTTATGAGTGTTCGCCATTGGCTTGATATTGATCGGGAGCGATTATTTCGCCTCGTTCTTCTGGGGATAGTCGTAGTTGCGATTGCGTGGGCAAGTGTAAATCTTCTCGATAGTCCGCGACCTTGGTTTGATGAAGCTTTGTATCTCCAGTCAGCGCGCATGCTCGCAGAGCAGGGGAAATACGCTCTTCCGATTGCGCCACATGAAACGGTTCCCTTATCTTTTATTACTGTCGGTTTTCCTTTACTGCTTCCCATCGCATTTGTTTTTCGTATCTTTGGCACATCGTTTTTTGCGGCGCGAGTAGTCATGCTGGGTTTTCTCGGTGTTTGTATTGCACTGGCAGCCCTGTGGTCGCGGAGACGCTATGGAAGATGGGCGGGCGTTTGGACAGCACTTTTATTTGCTACGTTTTCTCCTTTGTATGGAAATGGAAAAAATGTGCTTGGCGAAGTTCCGGGTTTGGTATTTACGTTCGCTGCTTCTATTGCCTTACTTCATATCGAACGCGGGAAACGCGGAGCAAAGATATTTGGGGTGTTTGGTTTCCTTCTTGGGCTTGCAGCGGTAACAAAGCCGGCATTTTTACCGCTCCTTCCAGCAGCTACGCTCGCAGCATGGATCGGTTATCGGCGCGGTATTAAGCCCTTAGCGAAAGAATGGCTCGCTTTTGCAGCTGCTTTCTTACTTGTTTTTGGGCATTGGATTTTGTCTCAGTTTGGAGGCGCTTTCTCGGGTGTACTTGGGCATTATGCGAATCCCTACGGATTAGCCAATGTCGCGGACATCATCTGGAAGAATCTTGTTGGTTTTTTCCAGGATCCAACACCTTTGCATTTTCTAGGTGCGCTTTTGTTCGTTTGTTTTGCTTTTTGGAAGCGCGGATTTAAGCGTCTTGGTTTAAGCGAGCTTTTTCTTCTTGTCTTTATTTTTCTGACTTGGATTGCTTATTTTCGGACGCTTGGATGGTATCGATATTTTTTTCTTGCACATGTTATCGCCCTAGCCATGCTCCCGGGTGCAGTTCTTTATCTCGTGAGGCGTTTTTTGGGTTGGAAATCAAAACTTGTTTTTGCTGTGCTGCCGCTTTTTCTTTTGGCGAATGCCTATGCCTTGTATAAAGATCCATTTCCTCTTTATGGAACGGACTGGCGCGCGTTAGAGACATACGTTCAAACGCTTCCAGATGATGAGCCGGTCTTGTTTGCAAATGTTCCTGAAGGACTTTTCTTTTATCGGGGCTCAAATGCTACGCAATATTTAAAAGTTACAGAGGCCTTAACGATACATGGCGTTGGGCTAGAAACACTCCAGAACGCGACCTCTTCAAGAATGATTGTTAGCGAAGGTCTTTCGGATTTTGTGCCTGCGTCAATGTATGTATTTGAAAAACGGTTCGGGTCCGTTTTTGTTTGGAAGAGACGGCAAGCCGTGCTAAATTAAGCGCGTTATGACTCACGAGGAATTTTTTCTGGATCGCTTTTCCGCTATCTACCCCTATTCTCACTGTGTTTGGAGAATTCCTGAAGCCTCGGCACAGGCGGATTTGTGGCGACTCGAGTCGCCACTGTTCGATCTTGGTTGCGGGGACGGTATTTATATGGGGATTATGCAGGAGCGCGTCGGACGTCCTGAGCGGGTTATTGGCTTGGATCCGCTGGCTCATGAAATTGAAAAAGCGCGCAAAACGGGAGCTTATGATGCGCTCCATGTTGGAACCTCTTCAAACATTCCTCTTGAAGATGCTTCGGTGAATTCTGTTTTTTCCAATAGCGTTGTTGAACATATTCAAGATAAAGAGGGAACGCTGAAAGAAGTTGCGCGTATTCTTGCGCCAGGCGGTCTGTATCTTTTTAGTGCGCCAACTGACGCCTTTCTTGGGAAGTCGAATCCGGGAAAGATTATTCGCATGGCAAATAAAAAGTTTATTCATATCTGGCTCCAGTCGTTTGAAACCTGGAAACAAGATCTTGAAAAGCATGGCTTGGAAATCATCGACTTTCGCTATACGCTGACGCCGGAAAATGCAAAGGAATGGAAGCATTGGCTTCCAATCTCGTTTCTCCAACACGTGCCCATGAAGCGCTTTGGATTTTTGCCTTTTGTGTCCTGGTCGCGGGCACGTCTGAAACAACGGAAGGCTCTTTTGCAGGAAAGTCAGCTTTCCTCTGGTGGAAATATTGTTATCCTTGCACGGAAACGGTGATATGAAGATTTCTCTTATCATTCCTACATTGAATGAGCGCGGCTCAATTGAAGCATTGCTTCGTGCTGTTGAAGCAGCCGTAAAAACACAGAATGATGAATTTGAAATTATTATTATTGATGACGGATCGACGGATGGAACGGTTGAACATGCACAGTCACTCACGTTCTCAATTCCGCTGCGAACCGTTGTTCGTTCTGAGCGTGGTCTCGCTACAGCAGTACTCCGGGGCTTTTCCGAAGCGCAAGGAGACGTTTTAGGTGTGATGGATGCGGACCTTTCTCATCCACCTGAAAAAATTCCGGAGCTTATCGAAGCCTTACGCGGTGCAGACCTTGTCCTTGGGAGTAGGAATATTTCCGGGGGCATGGTTGAAGAATGGCCTTGGTATCGCAAATGGGCTTCCGGGTTTGCCACATTGCTTGTGCGTCCGCTTGGCGTTCGCGTTTCTGATCCGATGTCTGGATTCTTTTTTCTGCGACGATCTATTCTGGAAGACGTGGAATGTTCGCCCATTGGCTATAAGATTCTTTTGGAAATTGTCGTAAAAGCTCAGCCGTCTCGTATTCAAGAGGTCCCGTATGTATTCCGTAATCGAAATGTTGGAAAGAGCAAAATGGGCATGCAGGAAACGGTTAATTATTTGAGGCATTTATGGCGCCTTTTTGGTGGAAACTGTTTAAAACCGGCTAAATGAGGGGCTCTGTTCGGTTGACGATTGGAGGTCTTCGGTGTATTTTATCCGTGCATTTTTCGGAGGATTTTTATTTTTTAGTTGCACAGTTTCTATGCTTTCATCGATCAAAAGCGCGGCTCGAAAGAGTCCGTTCATTCTGAAAACACATAAGATTTTTAAAAAGATACTCATCTTCCCTTTTACGCTGACGGACCTAAACGTGTTGCAGCCCGAGAAGATCCCTTTTCGAGATTTTTTCAATCCAAAAAAGCTGAATCTCTTAAAAACGGTTCGTCCATACACAAAAAATGGATTTTCGCGTCTCACGAATGTCTATGATCTCGCAAGAGAAATCGAGCAAAAAAATATACCCGGAGCTTTTGTTGAGTGTGGTGTTTGGAAAGGTGGACTTTGTGCCGTAATGGGTGCGGTAGCGCATGATTTCGGGGATCGTCGAACAACGTGGTATTTGGATTCCTTTGAGGGCATGCCTGAGGTCGCTTCTTCGCATGACGGAGAGGGCACGGAAGAAATCGCCGGAGATGTGCTTAAGGCGAGCGTGGCGGATGCTGAAGAGATTGTTTTTGGAAAGCTTGGATTGAGCCGAGAAAAAAATAAGATCATTAAAGGTTGGTTCGAAGAAACGCTTCCGCAGGTGAAATCTGAGATTGGACAAATCGCCATCCTTCGACTCGATGCGGATTGGTATGAAGCCACAAAACTCATTTTGGATGAGCTTTATGATCAGGTTGTCCCCGGTGGGTATTTGATTTTTGATGATTATGGTCGGTGGATTGGAAGCCGTAAGGCGGTCGATGATTTTTTGACTTCAAGGAACATTTCGCCCAAGCTTCAGTTTATCGGAAGCGTCGATGGACCAAAAGGTGAAAAGCGTTTAGCGCCGATGTATTTTAAGAAACCGTAGCCATTCTGAAACGTTCCCATGAAGCTCAAAAAACGTTATGTCTGGAATCATCCGTCAAAACTTTTTCTTTATCCGCTTTTGAAGCGGGTTGAGCCGTATACGAAGTTGCCTTTTGATGCATTGGCCCAGGTTTGGGAGATGATCGGAAATCTCGACAAGCAGAGCGTTCCCGGCGCGATTGTGGAAATGGGCTCCTGGAATGGCGGGTGTGGCGCCCTCATGTCTTATCGTACGAAGAAAAACGGTTCGAATAGAGACGTATGGCTTTTTGATTCGTTTGAGGGGCTTCCCGAGCTTGCCCCGGAAGATGCGGAATGGGCGAAGGCTATCAATCAGCCCATCAAGCAAACCGAAGCGGGAGACTTGAAGGCTACAGGGTATTTTAAAGCTGACGAAAAACGGGTTCATCAGATTCTTGCAAAGCTTGACAGCGAGCAAGCTGTTCACGTGGTGAAGGGCTGGTTTCAGGATTCATTACCCAATGCAAGGCAAGATATGGGGCCGATCGCGCTTCTTCGTCTGGACGGGGACATCTATGAATCGACGAAATTCCCTCTGGAAGCGCTTTACGATCAAGTTGTTCCAGGCGGATACGTGGTGATTGATGATTTTCATCTTCGTGGATGCCGGCAAGCGATCTATGAGTTTTTTTTCGAAAAAAAGATTTGGCCGCTTCTTATTAATTCTCCTCGTGACGGACGATCCTTTTTTCGAAAGCCCTAAATATGCCAGCTTTGGAAAAACTTAGCATCAAAGAACTCCGCGCGCGTGGGCAATCAAGCGCGCCCGAGGCTGGACGCGATCCGTATGTCGGTCTTACGATACGGTTTTTTTCGATTTACATCACTAAATTGCTTCTGCGCACTCGTGTGACCCCGAATGTCGTTACAGCGATTAGCGTCCTTGTTTTTCTCACGGGTGTTACTTTGTTTTCTTGGAATGATCCAGCCCTTTCATTCTTTGGCGGACTCATCGTGTACCTTTCCGTTGTATTGGATGGCTGCGATGGAGAAATCGCCAGAATCCGAGGACCGAAAAGCAGAAATGGAGCTCTTTTTGTGGAGCCGATAAGTCATGATTTCCAATATGCATTGATGTATATCCCGATCACTTTCGGGGCGTTCTTGGGTGGTGGGGGTATCGCCGTGGTATTCGCGGGCGTACTTGCGATCGTATCAAAACTTTTGACACGACTCATGTCCGTACGTTTCAGTCAGGTTCTTTTTTGGAAAAAAATGGAAGAAGAGGGTTTCGTTTTTCAAGAAGAGGCTCACAGGATGCCTTTCAATCCCGACGTCCCTCTCTATCACAAACTTTATCGATGGATGAACAGAAATGTGTTTAGTTCTGTCGGACTTGTTGTCCCGCTAACTATTTTAGGATATTTCCAACGGCTTGATATTTTTGTGTATGGGTTCTGTCTTTTTTATCTTTTTGTATTTCTGGCAACCTTTTTAAAACAGGCGCGACAGATTTCCTTCATGACGAGGGAGCTTCAGAAAAAAGAACAAGCGGTCTATGAATCCTAAGCATGTAACGGGCATTATTCTTGCTGCCGGACTTGGTTCGCGGTTACTCCCGTACACGGCGATGACACCGAAGGCCATGCAGGATCTCGCTGGACAGACGATTATTCGGCGTATGGTTGCATGGATGCGCTATCTTGGGATCGAGCGTTTGGTCGTTGTCACTGGCTATCTTAGTAATAAGTTAGAGGCTCATCTGCGCGAGATTGATCCAAATATTATCCTGGTAAAAAATGAGGGGTTTGAGAATACACAGCGCATGGTTAGTTTGTTGTGTGCGAAGCCCTATATCCAGGGCTCATTTCTTGTCCTTGATGGAGATTATTTCTACGACAAAAAAGTTGCCGATGAAATACGCGACCTGCCACATGATTGCATCACCGTTCATGCGACCCCAAAACCTTCCTCGTATTGCATTCAGGACGTTATTGTCAAAACGGATTTGGAAGGGAAGCTGACTGATTTGTCTAAAACGGCAGGAACAGAGGCTCTACATGAAAGAGAATATTACTTTAACAGCATGCTCTTTTGTCCTGAGCCTTTTGTTGATGGATTCTTGACACTAGGAGAGGAGCTTGTTAAGGATCTTGGACACGGTCGATTACATATTGAAGATGTTGTTCTTGCATACGCGAATCAATGTGGTCCTGTAGATGTTTGGTTGATCGATGAGCCAGCATGGGTAGAGGTGGACACGCCGCAAGAACTAGAAGCTGCGAGAAATTTTATTAAGAATAATCCCAATAGCACGATATGAGTGGGCAAATCCATCCGAAACGCCTCTCCATTGGCGTGGATTTTGACGGCGTGATCGTTGATACGACTGCTCTAAAACAAGAGCAGGCTTTGCGTTTATACGGTGTTTCTTTAAAGTCGCATGAGTGCAAGGAGGGAGCTGTTATCTCTAAGGGGCTTATGACGCACGCTCAATATCGTGAGCTCATGGCCCGCGTGTGTGGGGACATGGGGGTTGGTCTTCAGATGGAATCACTTGAAGGAAGTATCGAATTTCTACAAAAGCTGTTGCGCCAGGGCCACTCCATAAAGATTATTACGGCGAGAGCGGATGCTGACTTGGAAGTCGCAAAACAGTGGTGTGCAGAAAAAAATCTTGTTATTGATTTTGTTTCCGTTGGCTATGGTGGCAGTAAGCTTGAGGCGGCAGAGGGGCTTGATATTTATATTGATGATGATTTGCAAAAACTTCTTCCCCTACAAGGGAAGGTGCAGAACTTGTTTTTATTCCACTGGTCATACAATGCAGATGATTTAGAGCCTGCAGAGATAAAACGAGTTTCATCATGGCAAAAAATTGAAGATACGATCAAGCCGATGTTACAGCCGTATGCATAAAAATGGATCTAAAAAAAACTCCTTCCTGGGACTGGCGTTTGATTCGAAAGAATTCGAACCATTGCTTGATGAATACAAAATTCCTGGAGGAGTAAATTCCGAAATCCGCTATCTCGAACAGCCTGATGGAGCTGTTTTGGTTCAGGCGCGTTACGGCGCAAAGAAAAATGGGTTCTCCTATGAGGAGGCGGTGATTACCGCACGGTATTTGGGGGAGTATCAAGCTCTTTTGGAAATGCAGAAAATTCCCATGCCTCCAATCCTTGGCCTTGCGGTGGAACATGACCTTTTTTCTGATCGCGCCATTATTATAAAAACTTCGCGCTGGACGGGCTATGATCTGGCGGCACTTCTTCGACGAAAAGAACTGAGGGAAAATTCCGCACTGGTTACTGAGCTGGTTCGAAAGATGTGTGAGCCCGTTAAAGAGCTCTGTAAGCATCGTCACGATGACTGGGAGATCGTGGTCGGCATTGATGCGCGTTGCAGTAATTTTACGCTCGATCAAGATGGAAAGGTTTGGTTCATTGATCTTTTTCCTGCGCGTTTTAGAACGGAGAAGGGTCCTATGGTCGAGTGGCCGGAGCCATTGTCTGAAGCGGGGAGAGTGTTGGGACTTTTTAAACATTTTGATGTACGCGGAATCGTGCTTAGCATTATTTCACAGCTTTCCCGTATTCGTCCGGAATATCGGGTTTTATTCGAAACGGAGGTTCTTTCCGCTTTTCTCCCATCGCTTTCTGTCGAAGAACGCGAGCATCTTGTAACGGGAATAGAATCGGCCCCTTGGCGAGCTGTTCGTCACTGGCTGCAAGATCGAAGGAGCCCACTTTCGCGAGAATCGTTTCGCGAGCTCTTTGATGCTCCGCTTTTTGGCCTGCAATATGGTGTCTATACTCTTCGAGAAATTGCAACGGAATTTGCTGCTGAGCACATCATATCAACGGATGAGCTCGAGTCTTTTTTTAAAGCCTCACATTTTGAAGATGAACTTTTGAAAAAGGACATGGAGCATCTGTATTCTGAATTGCTTCGTTTCTATGATCGAGTTTCTGGCGTATGAATCAAAAAACACTTCCCGAGAATTACGAATTGATCACTTGCCCCGTATGTGGGGCGGATGATTTTAAGGTTATTGATGAAAGAACCATCGACAAAAATTTACTTTGTAGCGTCGCCTGTCTTCGATGTAGCCATGTTTTTTTAAATCCGCGGGCTAAGGCTGAAGTCTATGAAGCTTATTATCAAAGAGGTTTTAGTAAAGAATTTAACGCTATCGGAGAGCATGTTGATCCGTACGAACAGGTGAAAGGGAATGCTGCGAAGACGGAGCGTATTCTAAGATTTCTTAAACCCGAACTAAGAAATGGCCTTCGAGTGCTTGAAATTGGTTGTGGATACGGAAACATCTTAGCCGCATTACGCGATCGATATGACGCTACGGTAACAGGTATCGAGCCCGATCCGGCTGCAAGAGAAGTGGCGAAAAAGGCGTTTAATATTGACATAGTATTTGAAAGCTTCGAGAATTTTATCGGAGGCTATCAAGGCGATACATACGATGTGATCCTTTTGCATCATGTGTTGGAGCATATGCTTCACCCAGACGAAGCGGTCTCGCGGTTCTCGGGGCTATTAAAACCAGGCGGGTTCGTGTATATCGGAGTTCCTAATATTACGGCGCTTACTTTTCCTAAAAAAATGTTTTTTCGCTTTCCGCATGTCAGTAATTTTACTCCATTTAGTTTAGAGTTGCTTCTTTCTATGTATGGCCTCAAGATCGTCCGCCGTGATGATTTCCAGAAACCACTTTCCGTTATTGCTGTAGCGCAATCTTCTGAGCGGACATTAGTAAGTTGGGGGCCTATTGTTGCACGGAGTTTTCCCCTTGGACGCGTTAAGCGCGCGATACTGTTTTCGCATATATATCATTCTATTCGTCTGTTTATACGTGATCATATCCGCCCGCTTTTTCCAAGATGGATGAAGGATTTTGTCAAACGCCTTCTGAAGAAAAAGATATGAAAACAACTTTTCTTGTTATAAGTCGCGGTCTCGTATGCCGCAATTTACTTAGAACGGGTGTAATCGAGTATTTATTGAAAGAACCAGATTCGAGTGTTGTCCTTCTTTTTCCGAAGCGCTCCGCACCTTTGCCGGACTATCTTTTTCATGAGTTTTCCGATGAGCGCATTCATATCGAAGAGATAGAGGAGCATTCCTATTCCCCATTTATGGCCCGGATATGGATTCCGTTTGTGAATAATTTTGTTTACAGCCGCTCTACGAATATTCTTGCGCGTGATGGTAGCGCTAAGGTGAAACCTATTCCGAGGTGGTGGTATCCTTTTCATCGTATTCTTTTTTCTTTTCTTTCTAAATTCGATTCATTAAAATCCGGTGTTCGTTTTTTGGAAAAGAATTTCTTTGTAGAAAAAAGATATGATGATTTATTTAGGCAATACACACCTTCCGCTGTGTTGATTGGTTCGATTCTTTCAAAGGCGGATGTTGGAATTTTGAAAGCGGCAGCTCGTCATGGCGTTAAGAGTTACGGTATGCAAAAAGGCTGGGATAATCTCG
>PCSZ01000020.1:10229-12796 GCA_002786495.1 Candidatus Uhrbacteria bacterium CG22_combo_CG10-13_8_21_14_all_47_17
AAGCAGCGCAAAAGGTCCAGCGTATTCCATCCGACCGGATTTCCATTGTTGGTTTTCCGCAATTTGATCAGTATGTTGATTTTCAACCAAGGGAAACGCGTGAGATGTTTTTAACAAGACGTCAACTCCCTCTTGATACGAAACTATTCTTCTTTGGTTCGGAAGGCGCCTGGTCACCGAATGACGCTGATATTATTCGCGGGCTTTTAAAGTTACGAAACGCCGGTGCATTCCCATTCCCAGTAGCATTTATTATTAGGCCGTATTTTTCAGATATTAAAAATGGAAGATTTAATGATTTTCGTGAGACTGACGGCGTCATACTTGATGATGGGTATCGTTGGGGGGCATATTTCCCAGATCTTTGGGATCCGACACGAGAAGACATGCAACACTTTACTGCTGAACTCTATTTTGCGGATGCCGTTCTTTGCGTAGCGTCTACGCTATCGTTAGATGCTGTTTGTATGGATAAGCCCGTCATTGCCATAGGATTTGGCGCTTATATTGACTCGTTCGGCAAGGATCTGACGAGCAATTTATATAAGATGGAACATTATCGGCCCGTTGTTGAGTCTGGAGGTGTTGAACTTGTTACAAATGAAAAGGAAATGTGTCAGGCGCTTATTCGAAGTGTTGAGGAGCCCTCTTATCGAGCGGAAGGGCGAACGGAGCTCAAGCAAAATATGTGCGGACCTCTCGACGGACATTCGGCGGAAAGAATCGCTAAGGAATTAATTCATATTTCGAAAACATCTGTTTGATTTCATGCGGGGATTGTGCTGAACTATCGGTCTATGCCTCAACAAATTACCATCATGGGAACGGGAATGGTCGGGGGAGCTCTCGACCGCTATTTCCAGACGCAAAACATTAAAGCAAATCTCTATGATCCGCCGAAAGGTCTTGACGATGTGAGCGTGCTTGCAAATGCTGACGTTATTTTTATTGCCGTTCCAACGCCATATTATCTTGATGGCTCAGGATTTGATGAATCCTTTTTACGCGCGGCTATCGAGGCTATTCCGAACAGCGGAAAGACAATTGTTTTAAAATCTACCATCTTGCCTGGGATTACGGATCGTTTTCAGGAAGAGTATCCGGAACATCGCTTTCTTTTCAATCCGGAATTTTTGACGGAAACGACGGTGGATTATGACATGGCCCATCCAACACGACAGATTGTTGGTTATACGTCGCAGAGTCGTAAAGACGCTGAGCTCGTTATGGGGCTTCTCCCACGTGCCCCATTTGAGAAAGTTGTTCCTGCAAAAACGGCAGAGCTTGTGAAATATTTTGGAAATGCTTTCTACGCGCTTAAAGTTGCGTATGCAAACCAAATGTTTGACTTGGCTGAAAAGCTTGATCTGGATTATGATCTTTTAAAAGCCTGCGTTGAAACGGAGCCTATGGTTGGAAAGACGCATTTGGACATTTTTCACAAAGGTTATCGGGGGTATGGCGGAAAGTGTTTGCCAAAAGATACGCGCGCTATTATTCAACTTGCGGAGTCTGCGGGTATAGATCTTTCGCTTTTGAAGCAGGCAGAGGCTTACAATAATGCTCTTTGCGAGAAACAGGGCTTAAATATCCAGTGGGAAGAAGGTTCGCCAAAAAAAGATCTTTGAGTAGACAATTCAGGCTAGACGTATTACTGTCGCAGTAAACGTTATGGCTACTTATCTTGTTACCGGCGGTGCCGGATTTATTGGCTCGCATATCGTTGACAGTCTCATTGATGACGGTCATACGGTTTTGGTTATCGATAATCTTTCAACGGGGAAGCGCGAACGTGTGAATCCTAAAGCGAAATTTATCGAAGCTGACTTTACGAATTTTGATGAAATCAAAAAACATTTTGAGGGCGTCGAGGGAGTCTTTCATACTGGGGCACTTCCGCGTATTCCGTATTCAGTTGAGTTTCCTATTGAATCAGCTCAGGCAAACATCACGGGAACCTTAAACGTTTTTGTTGCTGCGCGTGATGCGGGAGTAAAACGTATTGTGTATAGCGCAAGTTCATCAGCTTATGGGGCGCAGGAAGAGTTGCCACTTCGTCTAGACATGCCGGCAAATCCGCTTAATCCATACGCGCTACATAAGTATGTTGGCGAAAAGTTTGCGGAGCAGTTCAATCGCTTTTATGGCATGGAGACGGTTTCATTGCGCTACTTCAATGTGTATGGGCCTCGCATGGCCGATGAAGGCGCCTATGTGACGGTGATTTCGCATTTCATGCGTCAAAAGAAAGCGGGGGAGCCGTTAACGATTCATGGCGATGGAGAACAGACGCGTGATTTTACGCATGTCTTTGATGTGGTTCGCGCAAATCGTTTAGCTATGAGCTCGCCGCATGTCGGAAGCGGAGATGTATTAAACGTTGGAGCAGGTGAACAATATTCGGTGAATGATATTGCTGCTATGATCGGCGGCCCCGTTGCGCATGAAAAAGGGCGAATCGGGGAGGCACGTCATACATTGGCTGATATTTCTCTTACAAAAGAAAAACTTGGATGGGAACCATCCATTCGTTTTAAAGAAGGTCTTCTTGTTTTACTTAAAGAGCA
>PCSZ01000020.1:12811-14855 GCA_002786495.1 Candidatus Uhrbacteria bacterium CG22_combo_CG10-13_8_21_14_all_47_17
AATCCAGTAATGGTGAACGGTGCTTAATGTAGTAGAGATCGTATTGAAGCTTTTTCAGATTATCTTCAAGACTTGCTATCGGTGTTAAAAATGTTACCTGTGCCCAGCCGGTGAGGCCGGGTCTTGTCAGATGTCGCAAGGAATAATACGGAACGCGTTCCACAAGAGGCTCAACAAATTCCGGACGTTCTGGGCGCGGCCCAACAAGAGAAATGTCTCCTCGTAATACATTCCATATTTGCGGGAGCTCGTCTATGCGGTACTGACGCATCATTTTTCCAAGCCAGGTTAGACGTGGATCGGAGCTTGCGCTTGGAGTAAACTGCGCACCATTTTTCTCCGAGTCAACAAGCATGGTGCGAAATTTCCATATGCGAAAATGTTTTCCGTTTTTTCCTACGCGTGTTTGTGAATAGAATATTGGTCCCGGCATTGTGAGCTTCATGAGAATGGTCACAAACGGAAAAAGAAGAAGCGTCAGAACGCCAAAAGGAATAGCGAGGAGAATATCCACCGCTCGTTTTGCGGTTTCATACCAAGCCTTTTCTCCTTCACGAAGATGTTGAAGAAACCAGGTTTCTGAAACGTAACTCAATGGAATTCTACCGGTTGTTGCTTCCTCTAGCTCAGCGCGGTCAATGATGGTTGTGGAGCTGAATAATGTACTATAGAGCGCTTCTTTTAGTCCGGGGACGCTTTCGGGCTTTACGCCAACAACGACGATATTAATCGGTTCTTTTTTTAAAACATCGGCAAGGTGTCGCGCGCCTGCCACCCAGCGGACGGTTTCGTGAGGACAAGTTTCTCCACTTGTTGCAAGCGCATAACGCAGCTCATAGCCCAAAGAACTCGCGCGAAGTAAGGTATCAACTTGTTGGATATCTTCGGCAGGGCCGATATAAAACATGCTACTCGAAGAGAAGCGCGGCACAATCCATTTGCTATAGCCAAGTCGCCAAAAATAGCCAAGGAGCAATGCGACGGCAAATTGTAAGGCGAGGATCGTTCTTGGTTCAATGCCAAAGATCGGAAGAAGGTAAAAAAAGCCGAGTGCAATAGCGAGGTTTGCAATCATGCCCTCAAGATAGACACGAAAGAGCTTTAGAGAGTCTCGATGAATAACAAGATCGTAGAGACCTGCAATGTAGAAAACGAGTATCCAGATTAAAGAGAGAAGAAAAAATGGCCCAGCGTTTTGTTGCCAGTAAGTTAGACTCCATCCGCCGTGTCGAATGGTGAGTGTGACGACAAGCGCAGCTTGAAATACTAACAAATCTCCGCAGACGAGGAGAAAACGTTTCAGATTTTGTTCGTTATTTATCATTGGTTTGGTAGCTATGGAACGTTTACTACTGTAGACTGTGGATAACCATTTTGTCTATGGCAGAAGCAATAAATCTAAAAACGCATGTGATACACGAGGTCCGACGCCTATTCCGATTCGTTTTTGTTGGCGCCTCATCTTTTTTAATCCATTTTGGGATCTATTATCTGATCTCGCGCTTTTTGTGGGCTACGGGCAACAGGCTTTTTATCCAAATCATCTCTGTAGGGTTTACTATCCTTTATAATTTTCTTGCTCATCGGCGATGGACGTATCAATCAAACGGGCGACTTCGTTCCGAGCTTTTACGCTTTACTTTTGTTGTTTTGGCTGCTTCAGGAATCCAAACCGGTGTTTTCTGGATTGCGATTCATCTCCTGGGTTTCTATGACCTTTGGTCTCTTGTGCTTGCGTCAGGTATCAGTGCCGTCTTCACCTTCATTACGCATAGGCTTTTTACCTTTCGTCATCCATCAGAAACAATACTGGACGTCCCAGACGTGATATAATACTTGCATGAAGTTACGCCAAGTCTTTGAGAAGAAAAACGTTTTGGTCACGGGAGGCGCCGGATTCATCGGTTCGCATTTATGCGATGCCCTTGTACGGGATAGCCATGTGATTTGCATGGATAACTTTTCAACGAGCACCGTTGCAAATATTGAGCATCTTCTTCAGAATCCGAATTTTGAATTTATCAATCACGATGTCACGCAGCCA
>PCSZ01000020.1:14868-25885 GCA_002786495.1 Candidatus Uhrbacteria bacterium CG22_combo_CG10-13_8_21_14_all_47_17
GAGCTCGCTCGATTTCAGATGCCCTTTCAAGGCATCCAAGAAATTTATCATCTCGCCTGTCCTATTTCCAAGCGCTATTTTGAAAATTTTAAAATTGCGACTGTCCTCACAAACTCTATTGGGATTAAGAATGTTCTTGATGTTGCGGTGAAATATCAATCAAAGATTCTCTATGCTTCTTCGTCGGTTCTATATGGGTCACGCCGACCGGAATCGCATTTTGTAAGTGAGTCTGGTGAGTGCCATGTCGATCATCTTACGGATCGTGGTGCGTATGACGAGGGGAAGCGCTTTAGTGAGGCGGTTCTTTTTACCTATGCAAATGTTTATGGTTTGGATGTAAAAATATCCCGCCTGTTTCGCACGTATGGATCGCGCATGAAAATTGATGACGGCAATTTACTTCCGGACATGATTAACAATGCTCTTGATGGAAAAGATATTCTCATCCCCGGATCCGAAGATGCGAAGCTCGGCCTCTGCCATGTTTCGGATATTATCGACGGAATGCTTCGGCATATGAATTCACCGGTGGATGTAACGCTTCTCAATCTTGGTTCCGATCAAGAGCAGTATCTTTCGAGTATTGCTGGAACGATTATCAAGCTCGCGGCATCAACGTCGCGCGTACGCTTTGACTCTTCTGTCCCAGGTCTTTTTGAAGCGCCGCTCCCAGATATTTCAAAAGCAAAGCAGGTGCTCCAATGGTTGCCTCTCATGCGCGTTGAAGACGGCCTGCGCTCTATGCTTGATTATGCTCGATCGCGAAGGCAGCAGAACACGGCATTCTAAAGAGACTCTATTCAATCTTTTTCTCGCTTGCCCCTTTATTCCTCATTCTATATTCTAGTTGCATATGGCCGAAAAGCCGATTTTTGAAAAGAAAAACATTCTCGTTACGGGAGGCGCCGGATTTATTGGTTCACTCCTTTGTGAAGCGCTCCTAAAAGAAGGCCGTGTTATCTGTGTGGATAACTTCATTACAAGCCAAGAAGCGAATATCGATTCGCTGTTAAAAAATCCGGATTTTGAATTTATTCGACACGACATCAGCACACCGCTTGACCCCGAAGCTTTTCCGGAGCTCTTGCGTTTTAAAATAAAGTTTCAAGGCATTCAAGAAATCTATAATCTTGCCTGTCCGACAAGTCCGAAAAAGTTTGAGCAGTACAAGATGCAAACGTTGTATGCGAACTCGCTTGGCATGAAAAATGTTCTTGATCTTGCCGTGCGCTACAAGTCAAAAGTTGTTCATGCGTCCACATCTGTTGTCTATGGTCCGCGTCCGGAAGATGGACACTTCTTTAAGGAAGATGAATGGGGGAGCGCGAATCTCTTATCACCTCGCGCTTGCTATGACGAAGGAAAGCGCTACGCGGAAAGTGTTTGTGCAACCTACCAGCAAGTGCACGGCATTGATGTGCGCCTCGTTCGTATTTTTCGCACCTATGGTCCACGCATGCCGCTTTTCGATGGGCATATGATTCCTGACTTTATTACGAATGCTCTTGAAGGGAAGCCGCTCGAAATTTTTGGCGATGAAACATTTAAGACTTCTCTTGTGTATGTTTCGGATCTTGTTGATGGCATGAGAAAAGTGATGGAACAACCGGAGGATATCGGTCCGGTGAACTTTGGAAGCGATGTGGACGTGCCGATTGTCGATGTTGCGAATCGCATTTTGGAAATGACAGGATCATCATCAAAGATTGATTTCAAAGGATCGCTTGTCTTTATGACGCCGCTCGGCCTTCCGGATTTGAGTAAGGCGAAAGAAAAATTGGGCTGGATTCCTCTTGTGACATTGGATGACGGTTTGAAAAAGACCATTGATTATACGATTGCAAGCAAGAGTCTTTTAACCTTTCGTTCCGTTTAGACTGGGTAACTTTTTTTCTTGTCTAAAAACCGTCGATTAGGCTAAGGTAAGTCTATGAAGGTTGCTGCTGTCATGCCGGCATATTTTGAAGAGCCTCGTATCGCGGAAGCTGTTCTTGGCGTTTTTCCGTATGTTGATGCCGTTATTGTTGTTGATGACGGTTCGGAGGATGGAACGGCTGAGCAGGCTCGCACGACTGAGGCAACGGTTCTTCGCCATAGTTTAAATCGCGGGCAGGGCGCCGCGCTTCGAACAGGAACGGAAGCGGCTCTTGCGCTTGGCGCAGACATTATTGTTCACATTGATGCGGACGGCCAGCATGATCCTGAAGCGATCGCTTCTTTAACAAAGCCGATTCTCTCCGGTCACGCGGACATTGTTTTTGGTTCGCGTTTTCTTGGCATGGAAGCGGAAGGAATGCCCGTGACGCGCAAGGCCTTGCTCATGGCGGCGCGGCAATTCAATGCGCTTGTTCTTGGCGTTTCTCGTAAAGTAAGTGATCCGCAAAGCGGGTTTCGGGCGATGTCCGCCGATGCGGCGAGGCTCATTGATTTTCAACAGGATCGCATGGCGCATTGTTCTGAAATTCTTCGTCTCGTTACGCGTTCCGGTTTGCGCTGGCAAGAAGTTCCGACACGCATTCGTTATACGGAGGACACGCTTGCAAAAGGACAGAAACCCACGGATGCATTCAAAATTGTTTGGCAGCTTATTATTGGAGCCTTTCACTAGTCTATGTTAGTTATTCAACTTGTTCTTCTTGCGGCGCTCTTTGCCGCTTTCCTCCTTACGTGGAAACGCGCTCAGGAGCGCGTAATTCGTCGACGTGAAGCTTTGATTTGGAGCGCGCTTTGGATGGCGGCGGCGCTTTTGATTTTTTGGCCCGAGCTTGCCTCGCATGTCGCTTCATTCGTTGGCGTTGGAAGAGGCGCGGATCTTGTTGTATACGCCGCCGTTATTGTGTTGTTTGTGTTAATCTTTAATATCCATGTAGCGCTTGATCGTTTGGATCGAAAATTGACACAGCTTGTTCGACAAGAAGCTCTCAAAGAAATTGGCGATGCTTCGCTGAAGCCAGAGGATACGCGTGTATGAAGATTCTGCATCTTTCTTGTGTTGCGCCTCCGGAAATCGGCGGTATTGGCAGGACGGCCGCTTTGGAAGTGGCTGGTCTTCGTGCGCGCGGGCTGGATGCAAAACTCATGGCGCCCGCGTCAAAGAAACATGCGGATGAACAAGAAAAAAGTTTTATTGAAAAAGTGAAGCCTGTTCTTCGCATTGGAAATGCTTCTCTCTTGCCTGGAATTTTAGAACGCGCACGCGCCTTTGACGTGATCCATTTGCATTACCCGTTTTACGGCGTAGCGGAACCGCTTTTGCTGAATAGCCACAAGCTTCCTCCCATTGTTTTGACGTATCACATGGATGCCGTTGATCCCGGAATCAAGGGGTGGATTTTTTTCCTGCACCAACTTTTGTTGCAGCCGCATCTTTTAAAGCATGCTTCACGCATTATTGTTTCTTCTTTTGATTATGCGCATCGGTCAGCTTTGCGCCTGTTTTTCGTTGATCACGCTGATCGCATGGTTGAACTTCCTTTCGGCGTCGACACAGATGTCTTTTGTCCGGGGCCTGGGAAGCGCGAGCGTTTCATGATTCCGGAAGAAGCGTTTACGCTGTTGTTTGTCGGTGGGCTTGATAAGGCGCATGCTTTTAAGGGCGTCTCACAACTTCTTGAAGCTTTTGCTGAAATCGAAGGGGAGCCGCATCTTATGATTGTGGGCGATGGTGATCTTCGAGCGAGTTATGAGATGCGAGCCGCTGATCTTGGTATTACGAAGCGTGTGCATTTTCTTGGTCGATTAGATCAAGATTCATTAGTCGACGCGTATCGGAGTGCGGACGTATTCGTTTTTCCTTCGCTTTCGAAAGCAGAGGCATTTGGACTTGCCGCGCTTGAAGCGGAAGCCTGCGGTTTACCTGTTGTAGCCTCAGATCTTCCAGGCGTGCGCACCGTCGTACTTCAAGGACAAACCGGTACACTTGTTCCGCCTGGAGATGTTGGTGCTCTGCGTGATGCGATTGATCTTCTGCGTCTTGATCCGCCCGCTCGTTCACGTCTCGCGGAAGCTGCTACGGCGCATGCCACTTCCTTTGTTTGGGAGAAACATATCGACGGTCTTATTCAAGTGTATCGTGAAGTATGCGCATAGCTGTTTTAACGAATGCCTATCCGCCTTCCGGTAAAGGCGGCGCGGCCATTATCGCGAAGCAACAAGTAGATTTATTACGCGCACAGGGTCTTGAAGTACGCGTATGGAATCCGCCAATCTCTTGGCTTGATTCTCCGGCGCCTCTGCGTCTTTTTTTTCATATCTTGGATCTTCTCCCGCGGGAGAAGCTTGCGAAAGAAATAGCGGACTGGAAGCCCGATGTGCTTCTTACGCATAATCTCACCGGCTGCGGATTTGCTACACCGAGGCGCGTACAATCTCACGGAGTGCGCTGGTTGCATGTATTGCATGATGTTCAGCTGTTTGAGCCTTCCGGCCGACTGCGCCGTTCGGAAACATTTACACTTTGGCAAAAGTTTTGGAGCCGACTGCGCTGGGCGGCGCTTGGAGAGCCGGACTTCGTTATCTCGCCCACGGAATGGCTTTTTCTGCAGCACAGGAGAAGGGGATTTTTCCGTAAAGCGAAACCGATCGTTTTACCGAATCCCGGACGCGATGTTGAATTTGTTATGCGTCTTCCAAAGACGCCTATTCAACTTCTTTTCGTTGGACAGCTCTATCCGGAAAAAGGACTTTCTCTACTCCTACAAATTCAGCAGCGCCTTCGCATCCCTTTTGAATTACATATCGTTGGAGAAGGTCGCGTGGATAAAACGCTTCAGCAGGATGAACGTATTATTTTTCATGGAAAAAAAGATCGTGATGCTGTTATTGAATTGATGAAGGAAAAAGATGTTCTTCTTGTTCCTTCTCAGATTGCAGAAAATCAACCCACGGTTTTATTGGAAGCGGCTTCGGTTGGGCTACCTGTTATTGCATCGGATATTGGCGGTATTCGTGAAACGTTGCAGGGCGCAGGCATTCTTTGCGCGCCTGAACAGGTTGAGGAGTGGCTAGACGCGATACAAAGCCTTTCTGATCCGCGCGTCTATCGAGAGCAGGCTTCAGGTCTGTATGATCTTGCTGTTCGCTATACGCCCGCACGTCATCTGGAAAGACTTCTTCACTGTTTTACATTAAAGCGATAAATTTTTACGTTTCCGTCTTGAATGATGAATTCTTTTTCTGAAGCTTGTTTGAGTACTTCGGAAACATGGTTCGCATCCCACCAATACGCATTTACGACAACATACAGAAGTTGTGTTTGTCCAAGGTGAGCCGCTTCGTGAATGGCGTCGATGGATGGATTTGAAGCCACCGCTTCCAAAAAGAGTTGGTAGAGCCGACCGCCGGTTGGGAGTGGATAATAGAAAATGTCTTCTTGCGTGCTGGCATCATGTACATAGCGCCGGAAGCCAAAACGATCAACCGCTGCGGCGCTTACGGATTGATTTGCGAGTACGGTATAGGGTTGGCCGTCCGCATCTTGTTCGATTGCACGAACGGCATCGTAGTCGGCAAGGCTTACGCTCCATCCGCGGCTGGCTGTTGAGGCGTCGTAGCGCGGGAGAGCGGCATGAGCGTGCCCCACGAACCAAAGGGCGAGTATAAGCGGAATCCAGGCCGCTTTAAGCCCTTTTTCGGCGCGCATATGCTTAAGCATGACGGAAGCGCCCTCAAGGGCAGGAAAGAGCAAAAGGAGCATTGCGACGAGGAAAAGGCGGTCAGCATAATTTCCTCGTTCATAATCAATTAAGAAGGAAAAATCTCCAACGGTTTTTAAAAGAAGGCCTGCAGCAGTAAGCCCGACTGCGGTGAGTGTGAGCAAAACTGAGCTTTCTCGACGTTCTCGCCCTTTCCAAATAGCAAGTGCTGCGAGGAGGACAAGAATAAAAGGAAGAAAGAATTCTGTATAAGTGGCCCAGTCTGCCCAAAGAGCGACATGATTTATTGGAGGCGTGAGCGCGGCGAGTACGCTTGTTCCGAGACTTTGCCAGTTAAGCGATTGCCATTGCCAATTCCCTGTATGGCCCGAGAGCATGTCTTGCAAATAGAAAGCGAGCGGAACGGAAGCGGATGTAAAAAAGACCAGCAGTCCAAGCAAGATTTTTTTGATGAACTCCGCAACTCCGCTTTGCGTTTCTTTTTGTGCGATGAGAATCAGTACGGTAGCGCCAACAAAAGGAAGTCCGGCGAGCGGATGCGTCGCGAGACTCCACACGGCAAAAAGAAGCGCGGGAAGAATGCTTAGTGCGCGCGATTGTGTAGCGAGTGCCAGCCCAAGCGCAACGAGTCCCAGAACGTAGGCGAAAGATTGTGGCGTTGTCGTCACAAAAGCGCCGAGAGGCAAAAGTAGGGGGAGAAAGAGAAGGGCACACGGTTTCTTTTCGCGAAAAACGAAAGAGGTGCTCACGAGAATGAGAAGCGCGCTTATCGGAACAAGAAAACGATCAATGGAAGTAAATGAGACGTCAAAGAGCCTGGCGAGCCAGGTTACAAAAACGTATTGTCCAATATAGTAAAGCGGTTTTGGATTGAGCGTGCCGGTTTCCAGAAGCACACGTTCGCTGGCTTGATGTAAGAATCCATCAAAGCCATAGCCAAGTTTATATATGAGCGGAGCGAGCAGCGTTATGGAAAGAAGAATGAAAATACTCAAGAGTATGCCGGACATGCGGCCTTTTTTACTTCGGAAAGCCATCCAGGCTGTGACGGGGAGCAGGGCGATCGCAAGAAATGTTCCTTCGGGTAAAAGAGGCCATGGTGTACGAATAGCGCTGAAGGTCGCGACGCTTCCGGCGTACTTCATTAGAATGAAAAAGAGAATGGCTCCTCCAAGAAGGCTAAGTAGAGGCGGGACAAAATCTTTGCTCCAGGAGAAACTTGTCTCTTGTTCGAATGATTTCGGTTCTTCTTCCGGCTTTGGGAATATGGTAAGCGCGATTTGCAGAAACACAATGGCGCCGGCTAAAGAGAATGCGTCTGTAGCGGCTCCGAGATGGAGCCATCCATAGTAGAAAATGGTTTGAAAAAGAGACTGGGAGGCGAGAATGGTCAGGAGGCCGAGTCCATATCCGCGTATTCCTGAGGAATGAATGAGCTGTCTTCCGAGAGTCCACGATGCATGTAGCAGAACGAATACAATCAGGAGTTTAGCAACGAGTGTTCCCGGAACGAATAATCCAGCCAAAAGAAGTGCAGCAGCTGCTACAGGGGCGTATATTTCGTTTTTATGCCACCAAGGGTCTGTATGCATGTTCAGGAAAGCGGTTCATCAAATTCGCCTAAGTTTCGGGCGAGAAGACTTTTTCATCATATCAGGGCGGTATTTATTTTGGCTATATTTTGATCTTTCAAGTATCCTAGATTGGGCAATATGTTGATGACAAATGAAAATATAAGGCTCTACCCTCATGACCGCCTTTTGGGGGCCACAATCGTAAAATTGGTACCAAAATGGATTCATCCAAATCAGGTCACCATTTTACGATTTATTCTTACGCCAATCGTTCTCTTTTTAATGTGGACGCATTCTTGGCCCTGGGCCTTCGCTCTGTTCTTGTTTACCGCGTTTACGGATGCGCTCGATGGGACACTCGCGAGGGTAAGAAAGCAAATCACGCTATGGGGCACGATGGCGGATCCGATTGCAGATAAACTTCTGGTTGGCTCTGTTGTAATATTACTGGTTGCTCGAGAAATCAGCGTCTTTTTTGCCGCGATTATTATTGGTATTGAACTGCTTATTCTTGGTGGTGCGATCTTTCGCAAACGGAAAGGTGTTTACGCCTCTGCGAATGGATATGGAAAAATAAAAATGTTATTACAAATCACCGGATTGGCTCTCTTGATGTCGGGCCAGCTTTTTGGCTTTGCTCTGGCGACTCCGCTCGCGGTTGTAACTTTATCCATTGCGATTGTGTTTGCCATCATTTCTCTTTTTACGTACGGAAGTTAATATGTTCCATCTGTTGAAGCGCTGGATCCCAAAATCTTGGCTCGATGTGTATCATCGCATTCTTGCACATCTCGCGGCTGCCTATTACGCCCATCCGTCTCACGGGCTTATTGTTATTGGCGTTACCGGAACGAATGGGAAAACAACAACCTGCTATTACTTAGCGAAAGTCCTCGAAGCCTCCGGAGAAAAAACGGGCTGCACGACGACAGCTGTTTTGAAAATTGGGGATCAGGAATGGCTGAATCGCACCAAGATGACTATGCCGGGCCGTTTTTGGCTTCAGCGTTTTCTTCGCCGCATGCGTGCAGAATCTTGCAAGTATGCTGTTATTGAAACTTCTTCTCAGGGTTTGATACAGCATCGTGACATTGGCGTTGAATATGACGTTGGCGTTTTTACGAATCTCACCCCTGAACACATTGAAGCGCATGGGGGATTCGAAAAATACAAAAAAGCAAAACGAATTTTATTTGAAGACTTAGCGCGACTCCCGTTAAAAGTTATTGCGGGCGTTCCCGTGCAAAAAACAGCTGTACTGAATGCAGATGATGAACATGCCGCCTATTATGCGGAGACTCCGGGCCTTAAGCATGTTGCTTGGTTTGGCGTGAATGATACGCGCGGATTACAGGCGGTGAACATTTCTTTAGGAGAATCGGGAAGTACGTTTGAAGTGAAGGGGGTACAAGTTTGTTTAAATCAGCCGGGATTATTTAATATCAAGAATGCGCTTGCGGCACTGAGCGTTTGTGAAGTTCTTGGTATTGATCTGGCCGCCGCTGCAGAAAAGCTGAGTGAGATTCGAAAAGTTCCGGGTAGACTGGAGCGCGTTGAAGAAGGCCAGCCTTATACGGTCATCATCGACTATGCCCCGGAACCTGAGTCATTTCGTCAGCTCTATGAAGCGCTTTCATTTCTTCCAAGAAATAAGACGATTCACGTGCTCGGTTCTTGCGGTGGCGGGCGTGATATGGCGAGGCGACCCATTCTCGGCAAACTCGCGGCGGAACACGCGGATATCGTGGTTGTCACAAATGAAGATCCGTATGATGATGATCCGATTAAGATTATCGACCAAGTAGCCGAGGGCGCTCTCGCGGCCGGAAAAGAATTGGATCGTAATCTCTTTACGATTCCCGATCGGGAAGAGGCGATTCGTAAAGCGATCAGCCTTGCGGAAGAAGGGGATCTTGTTGTGCTCACGGGGAAAGGATGTGAGCCCTATATTTGTGTTGCCGGTGGAAAGAAACTTCCTTGGGATGAGGCAAAAGCCGTAAAAGAAGCTATTCAATATGTTTCACGTAGCTGACGTTTTGCAACTTCGAGACGGGGAGCACATTGAGCTTATCCTGCGTCATCACACGGTTGATCTGTGGCCGAAGCTCTTTCTTTCTGGTGCGCTTTTGGTTTTGCCTTTCTTTTTTCTTTTTGCGCTCGTACAACTTGGGGTATTTGGCGTACTGTTTTTCTGCCTTGCTGTGGGAGCTGGGTTCTATTTTTCTGCACGGACGCTCATCCTTTGGGATGCGCAAGTGCTTCTTTTAACAAATAAACGATTAATTTACGTTGATCAAAAAGGACTTTGGCAGCGTATTGTTTCTGAGGCGTCTCTTGCGGAAATTCGTTCCATTGAATCCCGTCGCACGGGATTTCTCGATACGCTTTGCCGCACAGCCACGGTTCGTGTTCTCTCAACATCTGCCGCGCCCGTTATTGAATTCAGGCGCGCGCCAAGAGCAAAGACTTTTACGGCAAAACTTAGCGAATTACAGGGCGCGCCAAGAAGAGAGCCTCTATAAGGCTTCTTTGGAGCCCGCCCTCGTGTTAAGATGTCTCTACTATGAAAAGCGGTTCTCGCGAGAAGCACCGCGGTGGGAAACTTGCCCGTTGGTCCGTTTTATTGGCGGCGAACGGAGCTTTGTTGTTTGTTGTTGGCATTTCAACCGTGCGTGAAACCTATCGCGAGTGGCAAGTGGATCAAGATATCAATAAGATCCAAACGCAGATTGGGACGCTTGAAGGAAAAAAACTCGAGTTTGTCGATCTGATTCAACGTATGGAATCTAATGACGCTTTAGATCGCGAGGCACGGACACGTCTTGGCTTGCGAAAACCGGGTGAACGGGTCATTATTCTTCGTGGCGCGGATGGGGAGTCAGCCTCCTGGCAGGAATCCGCTTTTCAAGCCCCATCGGATCAGCCCGCTTCACCGCCGCAATCAAATCCTGAGCGCTGGCTTCAATACTTTTTTCCTCTAAATCCTAAAACGTAATCTCTTATGAAATTTTCTTTTCGTTCCCATCCGTACGTGTACATGTCCCTTGGCCTTCTTGTACTGCTTTTGGTCGCAGGTTCTCTTGGTTTGTACACGGCTATGTATCGGTATCGCTCGGACGCACCCGTTATACGCTCGATTGTAAAAGTCATTCCATTTCCGGCGGCAAAAGTCGATTCGACAACCATTTCTTACAATGATTATCTCACGCATGTGGATGCATTGAAACGTTATTTGTCCGGTCCGGCTGCGGCAGCGAATGGCGTTGGACCTGAGCCAACGGACGCGGACTTGTCGGGAGCGCTTGATCGTGCGATTCGGATTGAAGCAGTTCATCAAATAGCGGCTGAACGGAATGTCTCGGTCACGCCTGTTGATATTGAACGAACCTATGCGGATCTTGTACAAAAAGCGGGAACCTCAACAACTCCGGGAGAAATCGAGACATTTATCAATGATCAATTCGGTTGGACGGTTGCTCAGTTCAAAAATTATATTCTTGGCCCCGCCATTCTTGAAGACACATTGCGATTGCAAATGCAGACCGAAACGGGAAGCGCGACCGCTTTTGATGACGCGCTCACAGAACGTATGAGCGCCAATCATGTAAAACGGTATCTTTCCTTCGGGTCCTAGGCGCCTTGCTTCCTCAATTGCTTTCTGTTACATTAGCGCCCGTTAATCCTTGGAAAATTTAGAGCGGATAACGCGGGTATCGTATAGTGGTTATTATGCAAGCTTCCCAAGCTTGAGAGGCGGGTTCGATTCCCGCTATCCGCTCCATGCCG
>PCSZ01000033.1:0-11079 GCA_002786495.1 Candidatus Uhrbacteria bacterium CG22_combo_CG10-13_8_21_14_all_47_17
CAAGCCCCAGAGAAAGTTGCATTTTCATGTGTTGCAGTATACCCGTCCCATGAAGCTTTGTCAGGTTGCCGATGTTTCCAGTTCGTTTTTTTTCAATAGCTTGTTTTTCAAAAGCCCCAGAAAGATATCCGGGGCTCTTAGATGAAGGCTTTAGACTCCGATTGGAATCTAGAGGTCGAATCTCCGAGTCGCGTCGTGATGAGGGTTCATGTCGCGCGTGGAATCATCCTCGCGAGAACTGCGCCGTCTCTCGATACCGAGATAGCCCGCCAACAGATCGATGTCGTCCTCAGTATACTTCCGCCTAAGTGGCATACATAAGGCTTCAGAGCCTCCTATACTGGTGGGCTCAAAGCGCATCATGCGAAGGGTCGAATCTTGTCCCCAGAGGTTAAGCTCCTGATACCAGCGTCCCTCCGTAATGAGGATAATACGCGGGAAATGCTTGTAGCCCTCCCGAACATGTTCGATGTTGTTCAGCTCGCGGCGAACGGTGAGAACTGCCTCCTCGAATGCCCAGAGCACAAGTACCGCTGCGTCCGAGGTATCCTCGGGCGGCGGCGGAAGTTCTCTGCGTACATCAGTATAGCTTGGGTATTCCTCCGCGGGGAAGGATTGAGTCACGGCACGGCCGGAGCCCTGCAGCGTCTTTTCCAACAGAATAAGAAAGCTCTGCTCGAGAGACGAAAACTCTTCTCCATTCTTCTTCGGAAAGGAGGAACGCAAAAGGAGAAACTTGAAAGAACGAAACGAATTCATTGAGACCTCCTTTTCTCTCTTAGCAGAATTATCTAAAAATGGCAAGGATTCATCCCCTTTTCACCTTCACGTTTCCATGTGCTATTCTCAGAAGCGCTTTTATGAGAAGAGAAATCGTCCTCGATATCGAGACAAGAAATACCTTTCAAGACGTGGGTGCCTACAATCCATCTCTTTTAAAGATTTCCTTAATCGGAGTCTATTTTTATGAGACGGATACCTTTGAGACTTTTCTTGAAGAAGACCTACCAAAACTCTGGCCGCGGCTTGAAAAGTCAGATCGTATTATCGGATATAACTTGCTCGGATTTGATTATCCTTGCATGCAAACCTATTACACGGGCGATCTGATGAGCTTACCGACCTTGGATGTCATGATTGAAATAGAAAAAAGAATCGGCCATCGCGTAAAACTGGATGATGTTGCAAAGGCGACGCTCGGAGTAGGGAAGAGTGGCCACGGACTTATGGCGGTGGAATATTGGAAAAATGGAGAAATAGATAAGCTCCGCGATTATTGTCTGCAAGACGTGCGCGTGACTCGCGATGTCTATGAACATGCTCTTAAAAATGGATTTGTTTGTTACACGGATCGCCAAGGCGCTGCTCAAGAAGTTTCTATGCCCATCGAACTTCCTGAGCCGGACCAACGAACGGCTATCAACTTGTCCCTCGGGCTTTAGAAAGATTGAGTTATCCACAATTTTGGGTTTTTCAACATAACAAACCACTACATGTTGTGCTATAATCATTTTTGTACCACAACATATAGTTATTTAGCTTAATTCCTTGTTTTATTCGTTTTACCGTTTTTCAAAATCGGCATTTTGTTTTTTTGTCTCTCAAACATCCCCATGAATACTTCAAATCCTATGCAAGACCCTATAACACAGCCACATACCGCAAGCGGTGATTTTATTCCGCGCCGACGCCGACTCGCCGACGAGCGCAAAGCGATTACTCATAAATTTCAAATTGGAAATAAAACCGAAGGCTATATAACGGTCGGCTTGTATGAAGATGGACAACCGGGAGAAATTTTCATCACCCTTTCTAAAGAGAGCACGAGCATTGCCGGACTTATTGATTCATTCGCAACCGCCATTTCGATCAGCCTTCAGTATGGCGTACCGCTTAAAGTTCTTGTAAACAAATTCGCCCACGCAAAATACGAACCTTCCGGACCTACACAGAACCCGAATATCCCTCAGGCAAAATCCGTTGTTGATTATATCTTCCGCTGGCTCGCGCTCAAATTTCTCACTCCGGAAGAACGTCATGCGATCGGGATTCATCAAGAAGAGGGGACGAACACGCATACGGACACGCATCAGCACACAGAATCCATGTTTACGAAAATAGATTCGTAAATCTTTCCGATCCATTTAATTCCGTTTGTGCTTTTCTTATGAGCCAGCTTTTCGGCGCCTGCCCAATCCTTACCCATCGCAAATTTTATCGTCCATTCGAATACCCGGAGTTTTTCGAGTACTTCCGCCAGCAAAACCAAGCGCACTGGCTTCCGACGGAAGTCCCTATGGAGTCTGATATTGCAGACTATCGTTTTCGACTCTCCGCGGAAGAGAAAAATCTCGTCATTCAAATTCTTCGCTTTTTTACCCAAGGCGACATTGAAGTAAACAATAATTACAACTCCAATCTCATTCCATCTTTTCCAAAGCCGGAAATTAAAATGATGCTTTCCGCTTTTGCCGCCATGGAAAGTACGCATGTTTGGGCTTATTCCTATCTGAATGATTCACTCGGTCTTCCTGAGAAAGAGTATTCCGCTTTCTTGGAATATGAATCCATGAAGAACAAGTACGACTACATTCAGAACTTTGATGTAAGTGCCGTGGAAGAGCTTGCCGTAAACCTTGCGGTATTCGGAGGATTTATGGAGGGCGTAAGTTTATTTGCTTCTTTCGCCATTCTGATGAACTTCCCGCGTCTTGGAAAATTGAAGGGCGTCGGTCAAATCGTTACCTGGAGCATCCGCGATGAAACCCTGCATTCGAATGGAGTCTGTCATCTTTTTCGACAAATTGTTCAAGAGAATCAGTATATTTGGACGGATACTCTGCGCAATCGGCTCTATCATGCCTGTGATGACATGGTAAAACTTGAAGATCATTTCATTGATACCTGTTTTTCCATGGGTGCGGTGCCCGGACTGAAGCCGGAAGAAGTAAAACAATATGTTCGCTTCATTGCCGATAAGCGTTTGAACAATCTCGGCCTTGATAAGGTTTATAAGGTTGCGAATCCACTAAGCTGGCTCGACATCATGATCAATGCAAAAGAACATGCAAACTTCTTTGAAAATCGCGCGACGGAATATGCTAAAGGAGCCGTTGTCGAAGATTGGACATGATAAAAGATTCCTGTTCATTATTTAAACGCGTACTTCTGTTACTCTATGCAATACCAAAACACCATTGAAGCTCTTTCTGACAACAACCTTGTCGCCGCGCGGGACATGCTCCTTACAGATATTATGGAACAGACGGCTGAGCGCGCCTCTTGGGACTCTAGATACTACATCACCGATCGCATGATTCAGGAAAGCATTCCTCTAGATCATGCGCGTTCTAAGCTGATCAGCTATTTCGGAATGGAAAATCTTCGCGACCGCTATTTCTTAAAAGATGAACAAGGAAATATCTTGGAAAATCCGCAAACGTTTTTCGCGCGCGTATCAACCGGAATGGCTCGCGGCGATCAAACCTTTGCACATCAGCTCTACGAGATTATTAGCCGTCAATGGTTTATTCCGGCAACGCCTGTTTTGATGAACATCGGCACCAAAAAGGGGCTGCCCATTTCCTGTTTCCTTAACACCGTTCCGGATACGCTTGAAGGCATTTTTGATTTGTATCGTGAAAATGCTTTTCTTTCCAAATATGGCGGTGGTATTGGGACGGACTGGTCTCAGATGCGCGGACAAAACGCGCCTCTGAAAAAGAGCGGTCTGCGTTCTTCCGGGGTTATTCCTTTCTTGAAAATCATGGATTCGGAAACACTCGCTATTTCTCGCAACTCAACACGCCGAGGCGCTGCCGCGGCGTATCTGCGCATTGACCACCCGGATATTGAAGACTTCCTTGAAATGCGAAAGCCAACTGGAGGAGATATTGATCGCAAATGCCTCAATATTAATCATGGCGTCGTAATTACAGATGAATTCATGCGCGCGGTAAAAGAAAATCGTGAATACGAGCTGATTGATCCGCATTACAAGACGGTGTCAAAAAAACTGAATGCACAGGACATGTGGCGCAAAATTCTTACAATGCGCGCGGAAACAGGGGAGCCGTATATCGTTTACATCGATACGGTGAACAAAGCCGTTCCGGAGCATCACAAAGAGCAAGGTCTCTTTGTACGACAAAGCAATCTTTGTACGGAAATTGTTCTTCCTACGAACGAGGAGCGTACAGCTGTTTGCTGCCTTGGAAACTTAAACCTTGAACGCTGGGATGAATGGAAAGACAAGGCTGAAGAAGTGTGCGCGCTGGCCGTGAAGGCGCTTGATAATAATCTTGAGTCTTTCATTGAACTGGCTGATCCAGTTGAATTCAAAAAAGCCGTCTTCTCTGTAAAACATGAGCGCTCCATCGGACTTGGGGTGATGGGATATCACGGATATCTCATGGGCAAGGGGATTCCATTTGAAAGCGTCATGGCGCGCAATATCAATAAGGAAATCTTTTCTACCATCCAAAAGCAGGCACATGCCGCTTCAGCCGCATTAGTGGAAGAGCGTGGGTTGCCTCTCGACGGAGGAACGCGACGCAATACATACGTTACTTCCATTCAGCCTACGGCTTCCACCGCTTTTATTTGCGGACAGGCAACACCATGCGTTGAACCGATTGCAGGAAATGCCTATCTTCAAAAAACGCTTTCCGGAAGTTTCCTTGTGAAAAATAAACACCTTGAAGCGGTCCTTACGGAAAAGGGGATCAATACGGATGAAACCTGGAAAAAAATTATTGCCGATAAAGGCAGTGTGCAGGAACTTGAAGGTCTTTCGGAGGAAGAACGAGCTGTTTTCCGCACCGGATATGAAATGAATATGCGCGAAATCGTGCAGCAAGCGGCTGACCGACAGCCTTATATCGACCAAGCGCAGTCACTCAATCTCTTTTTCCCAACGCCTATCAGCGGAAAATACTTGCATGAAGTGCATCTGATGGCATGGGAGCTTGGAGTGAAAACACTTTACTATCTCCGATCCGCCGCGCCGATTCAAGCCGACAGCATTAACGCCGTAAGCGTGAAGCGAGATCTTGCGAACGAAGAGTGCGCTGTTTGCCAGTAAGAAGAAAAAAAACATCCCGATGCATATCGGGATGTTTTTTTTGATCGCGCAAAATGCTATACTGCAGGTATGCCGGCTTCAAAAGAATTTAAAACAGTCTATGCTGTTTCCATAGCTTTCCAGCTTGGATTTCTCATCGCGGCCGTGATGATCGGATTTATTTTTTTTGGAATTATTGCGGATCATTATTTTGGAACTTCGCCGCTCTTTCTGATCGTCGGTTGCATCGTCGGTTTTGTTGCCACGTTGTTTGCACAGAGCAGATTGAAGCAAAGTCCATTCGTCTTCCCGGTTCCAAAGGAACATTTGTTATCCTGGATCATCATGAGGCGTTTTATTCTGTCCTTTCAGCGGGGAGCGTTCGCATACACCCGGCACGCGGGGAGGTGATAGACATTGAAATCACAAGCGGGCTTGTTTCCGTAGATAATAATGAAGTCCTTCTCAATGTAAATACGAATGTGAGTACTAATGCAACTTAAAAATGACAACTTCAGTTAAAGAAGCTAAGATAGCTCTATTATGAAGGAAATCAACTCTATTTTAAAATCGCTTGGACTCGCGGAAAGTGAAATAAAAATTTATCTCGCCACCCTTAAGCACGGGGCTAGTACAGTCGTACAGCTTGCAAAATATACAGAACTCTCCAGACAGGCCTGCTATGTTGGCATTGAACAAATGACAGACAGAGGGCTCATGTCCAGTGTTCAGCATGGAAAGAAGCGCCTCTTTTCCGCCGAACCACCGGACAAGCTTCTTGCGTATGCGAAGCGAAAAGAACTTGAAATGAAGGAGCGTATCGATGATCTAAAAGAACAGCTCCCGAAACTCAAACTCCAAATCGGTGGTGAAAAGCCCGTCATTCGCCTCTACGAAGGAAAAGAAAGTATCCAAGCTTTTTTAGCCGATCTACAGAAGGATCGTCCAAAAGAAGTTTATGAAATTGCAGATGCTGACGCATTCAACGCCTTAGTTCCCACAGAAGAGGTGGCTCCTACAAGAAACCTTCTTGCCCGCATTCGCTCTAAAGTGCATACAATCTATGCCAAAACAGGTGATTTTTTGACACCTAAACCAGAGGCACGACACATACTGCCAAATGACATGAAGGACTTTAAATCAAACATTACGGTCTATGGAAATAAGGTTGCCCTCGTCTCCTTGGAAGGCAAGCTCTATACCATCATTATTGAAGACGCTCATATCGCGGAAGGCTTGCGCATACTTTTCAAGCTTGGGCTCAAGGGATTAAAGAAATAAAAAAAACCGCGGTTGAGGATTTCTCCTTTTCCGCGGCAGAGGCTTGACCTCCAAAGCGTGGCATTTTGGTTGGGTAGAAGTTGAATGGCTAAATTGATGGCGTGAAGACCTAATGAGAATTCATTAGGCACGCATCAAAATCTGAGTGATGGCCGACGTTAACCGTGCGGCGACTCTTGAAATTCATCACTGTTTCGTGACTGAATTAGCGTTTCGACTTTTCCCTTCCGTTCGCTTGGAGTTTCTGATTAAAAGGTGCTTTATCCGGTATGCCCAGCCATGTGCGTCTCCTTTGTTTGGTACGTTGTGGTTTTCCGAGGCGACATAAAGTACTGTGCCATAAAATGGCACTTTTGTCAAGCGTGATCCGACAATTTTGCGTATTAAAAAATGCCGCTTGCGAGCGGTATTTTTTTTATTCGTCCAACATCATGTCGTTCAGCATCGCTGGCTTTTCTTCGCGGTGCATTTCACGTTCAAGACGATCCAACTCCTCTAATTCATCAACAATTTCAAGTCCGTCCGCCTCCTCTTCTTCCTCCTCGTCATCGGATGTATCATCCAGCATCTTTTCCTGATCGAGCTCTTCCTCTTCTTCACCATCTTCTTCCTCTTCTTCATCATCGTTTTCAAGATCGAGATTGAGGGCGGTAAGGTTCGTTTCTTCGTCATCGTCAAGACCGGTCATGTCTTTGTCCCATGAGCTTGGTCGAGATGAAATTCTGGTGTTTCGTGACATATACAGACGTGGCTATGCGTTATCGAACGCGAACATAACACATAGGTACAATAAAGTGGACTGTGGATAATATTCTTTAAGAGATACCTCTTTGTAACCGCTCTGAGGAGGATTTGCAAGAGCGGCTTCACAGGGTACACTGGGACGACATTATGGACACACAATATCTCATCATTCTTGGCGTCGTCTGCGTTGGGTTCCTTATACTCGGCGGCCTTATTTTGTCGCTTTCCCGCGGGAAAAACAGGGGGGAAGTACCCGCAACAAACAATCTCCTTCTTATCCAGCAACGACTCGATACACTTGATCGGGAAATGCGAGGTTCGCTTTCTGAGAGCGTAAAACACCAACAAACGGCCAGTCATCAAATGACCGGAGCTGTACGCGATGTGACGGAGCGTCTTGTGAAAATTGAAGAGACGAATAAACAAATTTTGAATTTCTCCGGCCAGCTTGAACAACTCCAGCGCGTACTCACGAATCCGAAACAGCGTGGAATTCTTGGTGAGTATTTTCTTGAAACACTTTTGAAAAATATTTTCAGCCCCGAGCAGTATCAGATGCAGTATAAATTCAAAGATGGAGAAATCGTCGACGCGGCTTTATTTGTGCGCGATAAAATTGTTCCTATTGATTCAAAGTTTAGTTTAGAGAACTATAATCGCCTTGTTGAAGCGGAGACGAGCGAAGAACGCGATAAATATGAACGCGCGTTTATCAATGATTTGAAGAATCGCATTAAAGAAACGGGGAAGTACATTCGCCCTGAAGAAGGCACGATGGATTTTGCTTTCATGTTTATTCCGCATGAAGCCATTTATTACGATCTTCTGATTAATAAAATCGGAGCGGCTCAGCAAGAAGACACAGAGAATATCCTTCAGCGCGCCGCAAGTCATTATCACGTTATTATTGTTTCGCCGACTTCGTTCAGCGCCTATTTACAAACGGTTTTGCAAGGATTGCGCGCGCTCAAAATCGAAGAACAGGCTCAAGAAATTCGCAAACGTATTGCAGATTTACGGCGTCATCTTCAAGCCTATGAACGCTCATTTGATAGCGTTGGAAAACATCTTGGAACGGTTGTAAATCAATACAATACCGCCGGAAAAGAATTCGGAAAAATTGATAAAGACATTCTCCGTATTACAGGCGAGGGGATAGATGCCGACATTTCCCTGGTAGATAAACCTCAAGTTGAAGACAGCTTCTCATGATGAAACGCCTCCTCAAGTTTTTTCTCATTCTCGTTGGAGCGGGCGGCGTTATCAGCCTCTGTATTATCGCACGCGTACAATTAAAAGATATTAATGCGATTGCGAAGCAGGCCGATGATTTGAATCCGGCGCCGGTAGCCATTGTTCTTGGCGCGAGCGTGAAACTCGACGGCACGCCCTCTGACGCGCTCTCTGATCGCATTCTAACGGCGACAGAGCTCTATCAGGCGTGGAAGGTGGAGAAAATCCTTATGACGGGCGACGATGGCGCTTTTCATGCCGATGAAGTCGATGCTATGGCACGCACGGCGCAAGAAGCCGGTGTTCCGGAAGAGGATATTCTTATCGACGGACATGGATATCGCACCTATGAAAGCTGTAAGCGCGCGGTGCAGGTTTACGATATACGCAATGCCATTATCGTCACGCAGCGTTTTCACCTTGGACGCGCGCTCTATTTATGCGACCACTTCGGAATGACCGTTCAAGGGCTTACTGCGGATAAACGATCTTACAAAGATATTATCAAGTTTACTTTGCGTGATTTTGCTGCAAGCGTTAAAGCCTGGTGGGATTTAAATATCATGGAACCGGCATCGCCGATTACGGGCTAGCGAGCTCGGTTTTACCAGTTGACAATCGTTATTTTTGTGCTATAAACCTACATCGGACTGCCCATAGTGGAAGGTCTGATCGTAACCCAAAACCCAACCAAGACAGGGAATGGCCTCACAATGAAACAAACTAATACGCTCGCGAAGCCAAACGCGATAGCTTTCTATAGTCGGCAGGGATTTGTCCCGGCTTTCGAGCATGCTCTGGCGTACGCCGGCGAAAACGGCCACGTGGCTACACTGCTCGATATCGTCGCTGGCCGTCTCACGGCCAAATCCGGCGACCCCTTGTGGGAGCTATATTTCACGACTCTGTCGGCCGTGTACGCTGGCCAGTCGAAACATGGCAAGCTTGCCATCATCATCGCACATGGCATCGGCCCGTTGAGTACGTTCGACGGCATTCTGGAAGCCTACAAGAAGCGAAGCCTCTACGGCGGTTGCATTTCACAAGAAGAATTCCGCAAACTCGAGGATGGAGCCTATGGCGAAGTCAGTGTCCTCGATCCCAAGGAACTCTTGAACACCGATCTCTTTCACCAAGCGCTCTTTGGTGAACGCTGGCGCGCGTATCTCGCGCTCGATGAAGTGCAGGACTGCAGCCCCGAAGAGTCCGGCGTACTCAACACATTTCATCCATTCAATACAGAAAATGCGTTCCTCGATTTGGCGGAGCTCCAGGATTGGCTGAAAAAAACACCGGGTGTGGCGAGCGCTCAACTCCTCTTGGTCGGAGCTCTTTCACAGGGTCTTATCTTGCTTGGTGACTCGCTCTCGCATGAAGTGCGCATGCTCGGTATGCGACCGGGAGCCGAAGAAAACCTTCATGTTCATCCGGGCCTTCCGCCAACCTATGAAGGGTTGTTGGAACAGCGCCTCGAGGCACTCTGGGAGCCAAATTCCCAAGGCAAGAAGGAGGCCACAGACGGCTTCTGGCATCTTCTAGAGATGGGTACGATGATCTTCACCGACTATCCGAAGATGGCAAAGGCAACCGATCTGAATGAACCCGAGTTTCGCGTCACCCATATCGAAAGAGTGGGGGAGCCGAAGCACTTCTGCACCACCGTCGATGGATATCATGGCTTCATGTATGACATCAATGAAGTTCAAAGAACGGCGCCTTCTGGAGCCAATTCCTACACCGTGAAGCTTGAGGAAACCGACTGGGCCAAGGGCTATCACGTTGCATCCGTTCTATTCTACAAGGCTACGGTAGACACCTCTCAGCGACTTATTCGCATGGGGGAGATCCACCAAAATTTCAAGCTCACCATGTCGATTCTCGACGACTGAGCCAACTGCCGCGTCCTACAAACTGAAACTCGCGTTCTGCGAGTCAATCAATTTGTAGGACGCGGTTTTTTTTGTATGGATGCGTTTGCGTAGAAAAAGATCGAAGGGAAAACAGGCTCTATAAAAACAAACACCCAATGTACTACAGTAAAATTTTAAGTGGTTTTCTTGGTATTTAAATTGACGTTTCTAACCACGATCTTCCGATTTGCACATTGACAAAATGATGGAATCGTGTTATATGTCTCATGTCAAAGTTTCTATGCTAAAGAATGATATTGCATCTAAAAGCATTCATGAGTTTGATACTTAATTCATTTATCCTACTACTATGGACACAGGCAAAATTTCTAGATTGACTGACAAAGGATTCGGGTTCATCACCAGAGAAGGTGAGAACAAGGACCTCTTTTTTCACTCAAATGATCTAGAAGGTGTACAGTATGACGATCTTAAAGAAGGTGAAACTGTCACGTTCGAAGTTGCTCAAGGCGACAAAGGTCCAAATGCTGTCAAAATAAGTCGAGTATAAGTAATTGTGCTCATTTCAAAAAAGAGTCCGTCACTGACGGACCTTTTTTGTTTTGTATGAAAAAGAGGGGACCGAGCTCGTAAAAGGGGATACACCCTCCGCACATTCAAAAAATCCTCGGATACAAGAACATCAACTCAAACTAAAATCTATTTGGATGCACATGAATTTAATTTTGTTAAAGCGCATCAGAAGATCATGGCTTAGAGTCCATACAATAATTAATTATTTTTACCGTTAGTGGAGAGTGGCTGTCTTAGTGATTAAAAATTAATTTCCGGTAGAGCAGAGGACTTCATCGTCAAATCAAGCCCGGTTTAATCAAACTATACATGCGT
>PCSZ01000033.1:11104-18089 GCA_002786495.1 Candidatus Uhrbacteria bacterium CG22_combo_CG10-13_8_21_14_all_47_17
CGCACAAATCAACTTACGTGACGCATTCCACGGCTAATTCTAGCGAATTATGAGCCGCCTACCTTCAATGGTGGGCGGTTTTCTTTATCCCTAGGATATCAGGAAAACCGCCCACCGCTAAGCCGCTGTCAATCAGCGGCTTTTCGTTTAGGCGCGGTGTCCGGTAGGGCTTGGGCGGGTTCATTGAAACCGCTCCTGCCAAGCATGGACCGGGCACCACGCGGGATCGCAAGGCCCCGATCAAGGTCGAGCCGCGCCGGCGGTCAATCCGGCAATTAGAGGACTTATTCAATTCATTCTTAGAGGACAAACATCTATGCTCAAAATCACCAACACCGGCGATCCGTCGGTTAAACCGCCCCTCGTCATGCTCGTGTATGGGGAAGGCGGAGTCGGTAAGTCGACGTTCGCCGCCACGGCCCCCAAGCCGCTCATGGCGGACTGCGAGAAAGGTTCGAAGTATTTCGGTTTGCGAGGAATCAAGCTCGACGTGGCTCACATCGAAAAGTGGCCAGACATGCGGGAGTACACCGAGGCTCTCAAAAAGAGCGGGTATGAAACCGCCGTCATCGACCCCATCGGCGAACTCATGGAAAAGCTCATGCGTCACATGGTGGCGCTCGGCGACTCCAAACTCGTACAGAAGGATGGCTCGCCCAGCCAAGCCGGTTGGGGATGGCTCAGAAAAACCATGCGCGATTACGTGAATGTGCTCCGGGATTCCGGTATGCACGTTCTGCTCGTCGCTCACGTGGACGACAAACCCGATGAAGATCGGGTGCTTTTGCGTCCGCTCATCACGACCAAGGTATCGAAGGACATCGTGAACATGGTCGACGTGGTCGGCTACATGACGGTCGTACAAACGGGCGACGGCGAATCGAAGCGTGTCATTTTCGTGGATCCATCGTCAGACAAATTCACGGCGAAGGATCGAACTGGCCAGCTCGGGAAAATCATCGAGCCTGACTTTTCGAAGATCGTCAAAGCCGTTCACGGTACCGAGAACTACGCGTGGTCAAAGAAGTCAGCTGTTCAAGAAGAGAAAGTGGAAGAGCCTGCCGTTCCAGCGGTCGCTCCAAAGCCACGCGTCGACCCTAATCCAGCTTTCGAGGCCGCGCGATCCAAGGTCGCCGCAGCTGTCTAATCGTATGACTGAAAAAATCATCGAGAAGCTGTACGACGGTCACGTGTCACTAGAATTCCTGCCAACCTCTCACCGTTATCGGCTCGAGGGGTCGAAGGAATACCTGCCATCAGTCACCGCCTGCACGGGAATCATCGACAAGTCGCGTGTGCTCATCCCTTGGGCTGTCGGCTTGGCTGAAAAGCACATCCGCGCGTTCCTTGAATCCAACACCGGACCGTTCTCCATGGAGGAGATCATTCCGATCATCGAAGAAGCTGTTCGCCAGCACCAGATCAAAAAAGACGAAGCGGCATCGATTGGCGACATGGTTCACGCCTACGCCGAAGCGTTCGCCTTGGCTGTTATCGGGAAACAAGAAGTGCCACAAATTCCTGAAGACGCAGACGAACGCGTTCGCGCGGGAATCAATGCCTTCCTAAATTGGTTCGTATCAAACGACGTGCAATTCCTGCATGCCGAGAAGCTTGTCTATTCGCCAACCCACGGTTTCGCCGGATTGGTCGATGCCGTGGCGAACGTGAACGGCCAGCGCACGCTCATCGATTACAAAACGTCGAAGGGCGTCTATACCGAGATGCGCTACCAAGTCGCGGCGTATTGTCTCGCATTCGAAGAGGAACACGGCAAGTCTTTGGACGGAGCCTTAATCTTGCACTTCGACAAGGAGACCGGCGTCTGCAATCCGCATCCGCTTACCGAGGACGAACTCATGAAGGATTCCTCAGCCTTCCTCGCGTGCCTTGCGCTCAAGAAACGCGAACGTGAATTAGCCAAAGTCTGATATGGAAAACTTTTACACGTTTGACCAACTTCAGGCCAAGGCACATGACGCATCCCTCAAAGCCGCCAAGGCAGGAGAAATGTTCCAAGCGGCGCTCTTGCAGGAAATGAGTTCATATCTCGCACATCAAGAAAACCAAGAGGCTTCATTCAGCGCGATCCGTGCCGTACTCGAGTGGAAGAAATCCATTGAGCATGCCAAGGATTCGCTCATCGTCGAACTTGAGGACACGAGTCCTGAAGCGTTCGCCGAAGAAACGTTCTAATCATATGCCTAAAACATGAACCATGATAGCCCAACGCAACCTTCAGAAAGTCGACGCTCTCTCGATCCTCGTCATGGGTTCAGACGGCCACGCCTACCTGCTTAGTCGCAGGCGAGGTTCCATTCACGTCTCGCTCGCGGAACTCGCCAAATGGGCGGCGAAGCGAATCTGGTGGGTTGAAGACATCCCGACGCGAAACGAAAGCCTCGTCCGGTTTCTCAATGAGGCATACGAACGGCATCTCGCCTGCAAATCGCAGGAGCTCGAGCTATCGGCCGACCAGTGGCTTACCACGGCCGATGCACTCGCAGGCAGGCTCTCGGCAAACATGTCGATTCGATCCAGGCTGGTAAGTCCATCCTGAATTTGAAGAACCTAGTTCGTCTGGGATGGGGAAGCGGACCGACCTATGCCGTCTACTCGGACGCCACGAGCCAGGCCGCCTACGGCCATCGAGACGAAGCGCTCACGGATTCAGGAATTCAGAATAGCGGGTCGGCCGATGTGAAGGGGAATGGAGAGATCACGCGGCTGAAGGATCCTCGCTCAAAGACCGTGCTGACGGTGAATACGAATTACGCCATAGAAACAATTCTGCCAGGAGATACGGTGAAGGTTTTGAATGTGCCGAGCGGAACGTCCTCACTCTTATCTGGACAGGTGTTGAGAATCCAACGAGTCGAATACGATGGGAGTCTGGCTGTACTCCATTTAGCGGATCAAGTAGACGTATTTGGAAACGAAATCATCGAAAGTCTAGGCTGATGCTTTTCGTAAGCACGATCTGTTCCAGCTCAAACGCATCGGCATGGCTACAGACACCAAGATATGATGCTAAATTGAATTCGTTGGCACGCTTCAACATTCTTTCCGCCGTCTTCATGCGTATGACCGTCGCGTGAGGAAATAGAACGTATCCTAAAAAATCTATTCCTTGCGCCCACGTGCGGATAAAGACTTTTTTCGGATGCAGCTGAAGCGATAGCGTCGTATTCAAAAACTGCTCAATATTTTGAGTCACGCCCGCAAGGCGTTCTTTCGTTTCGCTTAAAATAATAAAGTCATCGCAATAGCGAAGGTAATGTTTTTCCCGAAGAGATATTTTTACGTACCGATCCAACTCGTGAAGGTAGATATTAGCGAACAATTGACTGGTCAAATTACCGAGCGGAATGCCCTTGCCCTTGGAGACCGAGAAACTACCTATGATATTTTTAAGCAACTCAAGGGTTTGGATATCGACAATGCGTTTTTCCAGAAAGGAAAGGAGCGTGGGGTGATCGACCGAAGCGAAAAACCGCCTGACGTCGCATTTCAAAGCGTAGACGGTTCGTGTATTGTTGCGGCTCGCTTGGTGCAGGAAAGTCCTCAGCCGCTCGACGGCGGCATGCGTGCCTTTTCCTACGCGGCACGAATAACTGTCATGGATAAATCGGCTTTCGAAAAACGACTCGATGACGTTCACGATAGCCTGATGCACGACCCTATCCTTCACCGTAGCCTTATGAATCCGACGTTGTTTCGGATCGAAAATGGTAAACGGCTCATAGGGATCGTGCCGGTATTCGCCGGAGAGAAGGCTGTCGCGTAAGGAGAACAGTTTATCTTCCAAACGCAATTCAAAAGCCATCACGTCGGCTTTTGATCGCTTGCCGTTGCTGAACCTTACCCAAGCGGCGAATATATTTTCGATGGAGCAAATTTGCTCAAACAAACTTTTACTCATTCTGAATTCATTGAAGAGCCATTATGTTACCCCCCCCCGCGAAAGCAACAACACAAATTCCCGCAACCCCGGTGACGTGCCCATCGTTCGCTCCATTTACGTCGCCTACGCGTTCTGGAACGAGGTCTTGAATAAGTTTCCAAAAACGCAACGTCACGTGCTTGGAACGAAGTGTGCCGAATACCTTTTGCAAATTCTCGAACTGGCTTTAGCGGTGGCTCAAGCGAGCGAGGGGAAAGAGAAGGCGATTAGCTTGCGACAGGCAAGCGTGAAGCTGGACACATTGAAGCTACTCATTCGCCTCTGCAAGAACTGCAAATGCGTTTCCAATTCAGCCTATCTGCAAATGGAGTCGCAACTTCAGGAGGTCGGACGAATGCTTGGAGGATGGTCAAAATCGGTTTCATAAAAGCAAACCCCTGCCATTGAGACAGGGGTTTGTGATGGGGAGTCCCGGAAGAACGAAGGCACCGCCCAGTTCGAGTTGTAGTTGTCGCACCAGTTGTAGTTGAGCTGGATCTTGCGATTGTCGCTATCGAAGTTGAGGTTCGGCACGTTCGTCCACGGCTTCTCGTCGGGAACCGCGAGAGGTGTTTTCTCCTTCCATGACACCGGACCCAGACGCATCCAAGTCCTGAATTTTATGCGGGACAAACTCTGCGCTCTCCTCACGCAGCCTGTTCCAAAAGAAAACACGGAGTACCCATCATTCGCGGCGTACGCTCTCCGCATCCGTGGACGCGAGGATTCTGACGCATATGCGAGTGATAAGAGATTTCGGCGACCGGCATCCGTAAACGCCGATACATGAGCCTACTTTCCGTGCATGATTGTAGCAGATTATTGGAAATGAAAAAGCCGGCATCTACGAGAGACGCAAGCTTCTTCACGAAGCGTTGCGCTGTAGATACCGGCCAAGTGGGACCGGAGGAACCAAGGTCCGAAGACCAAGGTTCCTCCGAGCCCCAAGTGTCCGAGTGCCGAGAGCCGAGCTACTCCCGGAAGAACGAAGGCACCGCCCAGCTCGAGTCGCAGAAGACGCACCAGCCGTAGTCGAGCCGGATCCGGCGATCGTCGCTATCGAAGCCGAGGAACGGCACGTGCGCCCACGGCTTCCCGCCGGGAACCTGCACCTCGTAGCCCGGGATCCAGACGTAGGGCACCTTGTCGCCATCCATGCTCTTGACCCAGTTGGGGTGGAGCGCGGCGGCGGCGAGGATTCCCGCGTGGGGCGAGGACTTCGAGTTGCGGACATCCATCGACTTCTTGTTGCGGTTGCAACCGAGGTCGATGACTTCCCAGCGCAGGCCGACCTTGTGCTCGATGCCCTTGTGGAGCCGCAAGCGATCGGAACCGGCCTTGTCGTAGCCGTCCCAGCGCCAGTTGGCGTCCTGCTCGGCCTTCGCGCGCATCCACAGCTCGTGGAACGTGCGCTCGAGACCGGTCGTGACCGTCTCGTCCTCGTTCGCCTTGTCGGCGAGGTAGGGGACGAGGACGACCGCGACGAGCTTCTCCTCGGGCCAGGCCGGAACGGACTTCTCCGCCTCGGCGAACGCCTCGTCGGGGATGCCACAGCCGAACTCCTTGTTCCACTCGCGCACGCGGGCGATCTGCTTCTCGGTGCTCGTGAAGAGGCCGTGGACGAGGGTGAAGCGCGGGTGGCGCATCAGGGCTTCGTACATGACCTTGGCGAGCTCGTTGTCGTCGCTGGTATTCACCTCACGGATGATCTCCGCGCTGAACCCCGCGCGACCGAGACGCCCCTTGAACTCCGTGATTTCTCCGTCCGTGTTGCTGGAAAGGTTGGCCATGGTGGCTTGCCTCCTTTGGGTGCCGTTCGGCTGGTCCGGTCGCGAGGATTCGCGGCTTTAGGACTTGCCTTTGGTTTGAAAACGGCGGGCTAAGGCCAATTTCTTGGCCGTAATACGCCGTTTTCAATCTCTGTTCTTTTCAATGTTCGACAAATAAATATAGCACAAAATGGGGGTTTTGTCAATACCCATCCAAAAGCCTCGCATGTTACTCATTGTGCGGGATTGGTAAGTGGGATAGAATACCAACGTCTTTTATGAACGAAAGCCAAATTCCGCCACTGCTCTCGCTGAGAGAGGCGTCAGAGATCCTAAAGTGTCATCCAAATACACTACGGCTTTGGGACAAGAAGGGGATTCTGAAAGCCGTTCGTTTTGGCGAGCGCCGCGATAGGCGCTACAAAAAAGAGGACATCCTAAAATTCCTACAAGGGGACAAAAAATAATCAAATACAGAGGACTGATTTTTTATGAATACGACTAAAGAACAAGAGCGTTCAGAATTGCACCGCACCATTTGGCAGATTGCCAATGATTTGCGCGGCAGCGTGGACGGTTGGGACTTCAAGCAGTATGTGCTCGGCATGCTCTTTTATCGTTTCATAAGCGAGAATCTTGTCAGCTATATAAATGCCGACGAGCGCCGTGCTGGCAAAAAAGATTTTGATTACGCTTCGCTTTCAGATAAAGAAGCGGAATTTGGTCGGGCTGATACGGTTAAGGAAAAGGGTTTTTATATCCTGCCGAGTGAACTTTTTACTGCGGTCGGCAAGAATGCTCGCAACGATGCTAATTTGAATGAAACGCTGAGGTCTGTTTTTCGAAACATTGAAAACTCTGCCAAAGGCACGAATAGCGAGGACGATCTCAAGGGTCTTTTTGATGATCTCGACGTCAATTCCAACAAGCTGGGGAACACGGTTGAAAAACGCAACCAAACACTTGCAAAACTCATGGAAGCCATTGGTGGTCTTGGTTTGGGAAATTACAGCGACAATACCATCGACGCATTCGGCGACGCATATGAGTATCTCATGACGATGTATGCAGCAAACGCCGGAAAGTCTGGCGGCGAGTTTTTTACTCCACAAGAAGTTAGCGAATTGCTTGCCGAAATCACGACCGTCGGCAAGAAAGAAGTGAACAAGGTCTATGACCCTGCATGCGGATCCGGTTCTTTACTTTTGAAATTCGTCAAAGTTCTTGGTAAGGAAAATGTGCGGCAAGGTTTTTTTGGGCAGGAGGTTAATCT
>PCSZ01000051.1:0-2327 GCA_002786495.1 Candidatus Uhrbacteria bacterium CG22_combo_CG10-13_8_21_14_all_47_17
ATCGTATAATTACTTGTTTGAATATCCGCCTGATCAATTCCCAAATCCTTCAGAGCAGCGAGCATGGCGTTTACCTTTTGTGTATTTGCATTCTGCGCGCTCGGAACATCATCGCCTTCTGTATATAAACCAATGTCAACGCGCGCGAGATCCGGCGTACCAGTTACTTTTCCTTCACCGTCGATGGTAAAGGTATCCTGTGCGCGAGGCGCATGGCCGACTTGCTGGAACTCGGCGATTCCCTTTGCGGTAAGCACGCTCACAAATGCGGTTAAAGCAATGAAAAGCAGTGCGAGCAGCACGGCAAAAAGAGGGGTCTTTTTCAAATTGGAAAACATAGGAAAAGAAGTTAGAAGTGAATTGAGTTTATAATACGTACAATGCGCCTATTGTTCAATGTGCTTTTTTAGCATCTTTGTTTTCCATCCGCTCTTTCAACCGATTTATGAAACGGTTTATTTTCCACACAGAAACAACCGTGACCACCGTTACAATAATCGCATAGAAAAACTTGGCATAGATGGATGCTGCCGTTCCGAATATTTGACGAAAAAGCGATTGAATCGCGTCGTTCCATGCGAGCGCCGCTACGAATGACATTGCACTGGTCAGTAAAACATAGGTACGTTCCAGAACCATGAGGCGAATATTTTCTTCTTTCTCGTTTTTTTCTTGCATACATTATCGTTTGAGTGCAATCAAGCCGGGAAGCTTGCCATCTTTTTCAATGAATTCAAGTATGGCGCCCCCGCCCGTTGAAACAAAATCAAACCATTCGAGCGTTTGCGTATCTTGAATAACGGGAATCGTATCTCCCCCGCCTGCAATTCCGAGCGCCGGACCTTTTGCATGCGCTCCGATAACACGCGCAATAAATCGTGAACCAAACCCTGAAGCTTTTTGCTCCGTTATGCCAATCGGCCCATTCCAAAGAATGGTTTTTGCGCGTCCAAGCAAGGCTCCCCAAGCGGCAAGCGTTGCCGGGCCAACATCCCTGATGCTTTGCGTTGAGCCAATCTGTCCGACGGAAGTCGCTTCAAGCTTATGCATACGGCTTCCCTTTTTCATCACCATCACATCACCCGGTAAAAAAAGATTGCGCTTTTTTAATAAACGTTTTGCATCCGCTTTTGCAGACGCATCCGAATAAGATGCACCAACCTTGTATCCGGCGGCCTCCAAAAAGGGAGAAGCCATTGCCCCGCCGATGAGAACGGCGTCGCAAAGAGAAAAGAGTTTTTTCAAAACCGGAATTTTTGTTGAAAGTTTTTTTCCTCCGATCACGGCGATAAAGGGGCGCTTTGGTTTATCAAGAAGTTTGGAGAGTTCTTTTACTTCTTCGATGAGTTGCGGCCCCGCGAAAGCCTCACTTTGAAATAGTTTTGGAAGTACGGCAACGCTAACATGCGCTCGGTGGCAAGCGGCAAATGCATTATTTACATACAAATCGCCAAGCTCTGCATAAGCTTTTGCGAGTACCTTTGTCCCCTTCTCTTCTCCTACATCAAAACGAACATTCTCTAAAAGATGAATGCTTCCAGGCTCGGAGGCTCCAATTTGTTTGAGAAGTTTTGCGCGATCCCGCGCAGAGCCTACGGACTCTTTGTGGTAGATTGGTTCTATCTCATAACGCTCCTTCAACAGCGGAAGAAAACGCTTTGTAGAAAGAGCAGCTTCGCGTTTTTTCGGACGTCCGAGATGTGTGAGCAGAATGATTTTCGCTCCCCGCTTTGAAAGCTCCTGAAGAAAAGGCATCGTGCGTTCAAGCTTAAGCGAATCCTCCGGACCGCGCTTACTTATGGGAACATTCCAATCTACACGAAGGAGAATTCGTGTTCCGTTTATTTTTTTTGCTTTGGGAAATGGGCGAGGTGTCATTTCTTTTTCATCTCTTTCGCAACATGCAATGCCATTTCCGCGAGACGCATGGAATAACCCCATTCATTGTCATACCACGCAACGACTTTTACGAGGTCTCCATCGACAACTCTCGTTAGGCTGAGATCTACGATTGCAGACGCGGGATTGCCTACAAAGTCGGAAGAGACAAGCGGTTCATTCGTTACCGTAACAATTCCCTTATAGAATGGATGCTTCGCCGCTTTCTTTAAAACTTCATTCACTTCTTCAACGGTCACGCGTTTTTTCAAAAGAAAAGTAATGTCTGACAAAGAAACAACCGGAACCGGAACGCGAATAGAAAGACCGTCAAACAAGCCTTTGAGACTTGGGATGGTCTCTGCAGTCGCGATGGCGGCACCCGTTGTTGTTGGAATAATGTTCATCGCGGCTGCGCGCGCTCGGCGTAAATCATGATGCGGACCGTC
>PCSZ01000051.1:2337-3156 GCA_002786495.1 Candidatus Uhrbacteria bacterium CG22_combo_CG10-13_8_21_14_all_47_17
AGATTTTGATCCGCGGTATAACCGTGAATCGTTGTCATAATCGCCTTCTTCACACCAAAAGTATTTCCCATGATTGCCGCAACCGGTGCGATACAATTTGTTGTGCAGCTTGCATTATTAATTATTTTTGATTTCTTACCGGCGCCTTTTTCATTCACGCCCAAGACATGCGTTGGCACATTTCCGCCCTTTGACGGTGCAGAAATAATGACGCGTTTTGCTCCCGCCTTCAAATGCTGTGAAGCGCCTTCTTCATTGGTAAAGCGTCCGGTACATTCAAGAACAATGTCCACCTTCATTTCTTTCCACGGAAGCGCGGAAGGATCTCGCTCGGAAAGAACATCAATCTTTTTTCCTGATACAATGAGATGATTTTTTCCGGAGCGCACCGTCTTATCATAGGCGTGATAAGACGTGTCATGTTTGAGAAGATGTGCGAGCGTCGCCGTATCCGTAAGATCATTGACAGCGACAACGTTAAATCCCGGTTTTCCAAATCCGGCCTTGAAGACATTCCGACCGATGCGGCCGAAACCGTTAATAGCAATGTTTGGCATAATAATAGTGCGTTATGCACGCATGATAGCAGATCGTTCCCCGAGAGAGAACCCGACAGAGAAAAAGAACCTTAGGGTACTTGCGGCTCTGGAGCGGGGACATCGATTGTGATCGGGAAAACGCGCATTGCCCCTTCCAATTCCAACTGAACGAACATTGTATATCGCCCCGGATACGGGAACCGCACATCCAAAAAAGTAAGCACGCCGTCTTTAGGCGGATCTATTGCATGCGTGTGTATGTATGCATTTCGATTGTCTT
>PCSZ01000031.1:0-5225 GCA_002786495.1 Candidatus Uhrbacteria bacterium CG22_combo_CG10-13_8_21_14_all_47_17
TGTAATCATGCAGTGTTTGGACGCAAGGGATTTTCTGTTTTCTAATAACTGCGAGAATAGATGTTGAAAGATGATGATAGATATTATGTATATGCACCACATCCGGTTTTACTTCGGCGACGAGCTGGCTAAAAGCATTTTCCGCTTCCAAGTTCCAAATAAAATTTCCCGCTTTCCTTAAATCGGTTATGGGGCCATCGGAGCGATCAAGGTGATAGCGCGTGACAAAAAATTTCTCGTCCTCGCTCGAGACATTTTTGATGCTTCGCGTGGAAAACGCATGCACCTCATGCCCAAGCTGTGCTTGCTTGCGCATGAGTCCGTGCATATAGACTTCCGCACCGCCGTGCAAATCGAAGAACTTATTTACGTGAAGAATTTTCATACGGTGTTTTTCTTTTGGAGAAGTTTTTTATACAGAAGAAGATACGCTTCTCCCATGCGATCAAAACGGAAGGTCTTTTTAATAAGCGCTTGAGCCTGCTCCGCTCGACGCAGGGCCTCCCCATAATTGGTGAGCGAGGAATAAATCGCCTGTGTCCAAGCATCGACATCCTCTACTGTTGCAAAGAGCATCGTTTCCGCATCAAATACCTCGCGAAGTGAAGCAAGATCGCTTGCAATGGCGGGCACGCATGCGACAGCCGCCTCATGTAAAGCGAGCCCCTGTCCTTCATGACGCGAAGGAAGACAAAAAAGATCCGCTTCTTTCAACTTCGCCGCTACATCATTCGTGATACCGGAAAAATGGATGCGCGGGAGAATACCGAGCGTTTCTGCCAAGCTCACCAAAGCCATTTTTTCTGGACCGTCTCCTACCAATTCCAGAGTCCAAGGGAGTTCAACTTTTGCGAGCGCTCGCAAAAGCGTGGCATGACCTTTTTCCGGAACCAGCCGACCCACGGAAATGATTTTGGGAACGTCCCCCGCTAAGTGCGCCGGTCTTGGAGAAAACTGCTCAGCATCGATCCCGATACGGATCACGGACATTTTTTTTGAAGAAACTTTATAGGTCTTTTGAATGGCGGTTTGAACTCCATCTGAAACGCAAACAACATGATCGGCGAATTGATAGGCAAAAAATCTTCCAATGCGCTGCAAAAAAGGGAGACCGGGTTCATGGCTATGCGCAGTAATAATCCAAGGATGTAAGCCGAGTTTCTTTGCCGCAAGACCACCCCAAATATCTCCACCAAGATGCGTGTGCACTATATCGGGACGACGTTCAATGAGACTGCGCCAAAAAAAATCATAAACATCGCGGCGCGAGGCTTGTTCGATATGTTCCGCAGCATATGCCACGGGTATCGATTCATTCTTAAAATCCGCATGCATGAGACCGCCACCGGCGGCAAGAAGTTCTACATCGTGGTCTGCCTGTTTCAAATAACGCGAAAGATCGAGCACCATGCGTTCGGCTCCCCCGCGCCCAAGCGTCCAAAGAATTTGTGTAATGCAAAGTTTATCCATGGGAAATGTGTAAAAAATCTGGATCACGTTCCTCGTGTTCACGCGAAAACAGTTGCCCAACAGCGAGCACCAAGCCTACCGGCAACCAAAGGCGCGGCGTCCAGTAGGTTGTATCAAACAACTGGTATACAAAAGCGCCTAGGAGCGCCGCCACGAGATACATATAGGCTTGCGCTTCGTTTCCTGTACGACGCATTTTTCTCCAAAAACGGCGTGTGTATGTGTAAATAGCAACCATTAACCAAGTGAAGGCTAATAAGCCGAGCGTGCCTGTTTCTGCCGCGACTTTTTGTATAACGCCATGAGAATCTCTTGGTGTAGAAAACTCCACAACGTAGGCATAGGTTTTTCCGACTTGCTGAACAAAGGTTCCCACACCAAAACCAACAACGGGCGATTCACGAAACATGAAGAGTGCAATGTCGCTTAGAACCGTCCGAGCATCCGTAGAACCTTTTACTTCATCCGATAAAGAAAAACCGATCATATAAGCCGCGAGCGGAAGAAGTAAAATAAGCGCTGCAATCACCTTTACTTTGTGTTCACGCACCCAAGATTTCCAAATAGTTGAAGCAAGAAGGATGAGCATGACCGCAAAAGAAATCCATGCACTGCGTGCAAATGTAAGAAGAGCGATCACGCCCATAAAACATGCTGCTCCCCAGGCGAGCCATTTGGCTTCGCGTTCTTTTGTGAGCGCGGCAAAGGCGAGCGCCGCCGGAGCACCGAGAAGCATCATCTGCGCCAGTGCGTTATGATTTCCTCCCAGCGGATTCAGATTAAAAATTTGAAACAAAGGCTGCGCGCGCTGAAAAGAAAACTCTAAGCCAAACTGAAACAAAGCGCGAAAACCGTCAAAAGCAAAAAAGACACCCATGAACGTAAGAATAAGCAGAAGCGTTTTCAGTCTTCGTCGTGAGCGTACAAAATTAACCGTTAAGGCGACGGAAACAATATAGACCCAGGCCACCGGACGTAAAGCATACTTTAAAACAAGAAGGATATCCGGATGCGTTGGAGAAAAGACAGATAAGACCTGCGCGCCGACGAGCGCGGCGAAAGGCAGAGCGAGCGGAAGCCATGGTTTCCAGTTTGTGTCGCGGCGTCCACGCCAAAGGAGAAGCATGCGTAATGCCCAGGCAACGATAACAGCGGCTGCAGCTAGTTCTCCAACCGTTACGTCTATAGATCCGCCAAAAACGCGACTTCCAAACTGGAAGTCTCCCGTGGAAACAGACACGAGCAAGCCAAGCAGTAAGCCTCCCGCTGAAGCAATGTAAAATGACTCATAAGGAAAGCTCCAAGCAAGGACGACGGCGACAAAAGCTCCAACAAGAAAAATAACATTCGTCTGAGCCCCAACGGCAATGGAAGCCATTGTGACTGCAATAAGAAGAAATAAGCCCCAGGTAATACGTGGCAATGCGGAGATCGCCTGCTTCCAAAAGCGGCGCTCTGCATCCACCGTCGTGACAGAAGAGGACTGAGACATACACAAAGTATAGCACGCATAAAATAAAAACCGGCCCCGACGCTCGGAAGCGAGGGGGCCAGTCTAGAAAGTTGGGAGTCACCCCGATTCGCGCGAAGCGAACCAGGGTGACTCCCGAGGTGTCCTTATGGACAGGTGATGAGGCCGCCGGAGGCGCTGGCGGGGAAGGTGGGCAGAAGCCCACCTGCTCCGTCGGCGATGCGGCCATCCGCGAGACGACTCACGCCGTCCGCGGTGAACTCGGTCACGCATTGCATGGCCGGAGCCGTGCATGCGGGACCGGGGAACGTGCGATAGTCCCAGGATCCGCACCGAAGGCCGGTACGGATGAATGAACCAGGCGCGTTGGCGTCGATATCGACGCTGACCGTCCCTACCCCCGGATCTGACGGAACCGAACAGCCGTGGCCATCGTAGACGATGACCTGCCAGCCCGAAGCGCACATTCCGAAGGTGGAGTTCACACACGACAGGTCATACGTCGCTACCTGTGTCCCGCTCCACCCATCAGTAGACCGGTTAGCGCGACACGCGTTACGTTCGGCCAGAGCCCCCGAAGAGGTTCCGGCGTCCGTGCCCGAGTCGACACCGGCATCGCTTCCTGCGTCGGTTCCGGCGTCCAAAGTGGGCGTGCTACACACGCCTCCTTCGTCCGCCGCGCCGTTGCAGTTGTTATCGAGTCCGTCGCAGACTTCCGCGGAGGGTCCGACCGCACCCCAGCAGAGTGTGGACCAACTTCCACCCGAGCAGGTACGTGTCCCACTCGTGCAGATGCCCACTCCCGGAAGTCCGGTTGTGAACGGGTAGCAGTCGCTCGTGAGCGCTCCGCCACCGGCGGCTTCATCGGTCACTCCGTTGCAGTTGTTATCGACGCCGTCGCAGATCTCCGGTGCGGGCATGCCCGGCACCGCGTCACATTGAGCACGGTCCGCCGTGCATACCCACGTTCCCGTGGCCATGCAAGCGCCCCGCCCGACGGTACACGAGGTACCGATTCGCGCGTCTCCACCACAGGTGGTACACGGGAGATCGCTCCCCGTACAGTCTTGGTCAATGCCATCTCCGCAGATCTCCGCGGTCGGCAGGACCTCGCCCGTACAACTGCCCCATGAGCCTGCGGAACAAGTCCGCGTGCCCATGCGACAGAGGCCGATTCCGGCCTGGCGCATGTCCCCGCTGTAGCAGGTCTGTACCAGGTCTTCGTCGATGAGGCCGTTGCAGTTGTTATCGAGTCCGTCGCAGCTTTCGCTGACGGCGGATCCCGGGGTCGCGTCGCAAGCGACACGACCGGTATCGCAGATGAAGGAACCGCTTGCGGAACATTCACCGAAGCCCACCGTGCAGACTGATCCTGTTCGAGGATCGCCCCCACAGGTGAGACACGGCAAGTCCCCGCCGTTGCAGTCCTGGTCGACTCCGTCGCCGCAAGTCTCCGCCGAAGGCAGAACCTCCGGAGAGCTGAGCGACCAAGCGCCGGCCGCACAGGTTTCGTACCCGTATCGGCAGATGCCGACCGAGGCCGTTCCCGCGGGTCCGCTGTAGAAACTGCGAACGAGATCCTCGTCGATGAGGCCGTCGCAGTCGTTGTCGAGTCCGTCGCAGAGCTCCGACGTCGGAGCGCTCGGCACCGCATCGCACAAGAGCTCATTGCCCACGCACGACCACGAACCGGTTGCCATACATTCGCCGACGCCGGCGGAACATGAGGTTCCGACCCGACTGTCACCCCCACAGGAGACGGAGAACAGGAGACCGCCGTTGCAGTCTTCGTCTACGTCGTTGTCAGGGATCTCAGCGGAAGGCAGGACTTCGCCGGAGCATGAGCCCCAAGCGCCTGCCGCACAGACCTGCGTACCGGCCACGCACTGACCGACACCACGCGTACCCGCGGGCCCGCTGTAGCAGGTTCGCGTCACGTCTTCGTCGATCGAACCGTCGCAGTCATTGTCGAGACCGTCACAGACCTCGCTTGTGGGCGTTCCCGCCGTTGCGCTGCAGGTGAGTACGCCTGTGTCACAGACATACGCACCCGTCGCTGCACATTCGCCGAGACCGACGGTGCACGATGTACCAATGAGCGGATCGCTTTCGCAACCCGTTCCGCCATCCGCGGGTGTTCCGCCATCCGGGAGGATGGCTGGCCCGCAGGATTGACAGGCCATCCAGGCACCGGACACGTCGCACAGCTCGAAGCCGAGCGTCGTATCCGCGGCGGTACAGTACCGCCACTCGTTGGGAGCGCAGACCCCACCGTCGGGATCAG
>PCSZ01000031.1:5244-15848 GCA_002786495.1 Candidatus Uhrbacteria bacterium CG22_combo_CG10-13_8_21_14_all_47_17
GTACAGGAGGTAGCTCTTTCTCCGTTTCTTCTGTCGCAGAACTGTTCGCCCCCTCCGGGGCATACGAGCCAGTTGTCTGCATGTCCCGGAGGACAGAAGTCACCCGGGGTGACCGTTAAGGAGGAATTGCTCCCCTCAGGATCAGCGCCTGGCACGCAGGCGCTGATCATCGCGAATGCTGTCCCCAGCATGACGAAACTCATCAACCTTTTCTTCCCGTTTTTCATGTTACCTCCGTAACTTTGTGTATCTTTTATAAGCCCACAATCTGGCTTATTGTTGTGTTGGAAACGTACAAAATCGAGCCGGTTGGTCCGATCGCCTTCGTCACTATGCCTTTAATTAAGCCTAATGCGAAGGTTTCTTCTTCGCATAAATAAGACGTCTTGTCAAGTTATTTATTACAGAAACTTCTATTTTTCCGCTGAGATTAGCGAAGGGAGGAAATGATCTTTATGTAAAAGTCTTATGCACATTGACCCTCTGGGCTTTATTCTAGAAAATAAGAGGGCCGAGATGATTGTGAAAACACCCATCGGAGCCTCCGCAAAACCAGGTTCGTTAAGGAGCAGGATGGGCGTCGCTACACCTTGCCTGGCGGGACATCGTTTGATGCGTCCAAAGGGCCTCGGCTTCGCAAGAAGTAAAAGGTAAAGGGCACTAAGAGCGTTCCACCCGAAGGATTTTCCTCGCCACCTGAACCTGGAGCTGCAACCCGAGACGACCGTTGATTCCTGCTCGAAGCATTGATTTGCGCAGGATAGACACGGCCGTCAGAGCGAGCACAAACTCGCGCTACCGCAGCCTGGAGTCCTCATGCCCGCAACAACTGCTCGTCTCGTACGGGCTACACCCCTCGGAACCCCGGTAAATCGCGCATTGTGCCGAGAGCAACCCTCTCAGCCCACTTCGCTACGCCGATGCTGGTTCTTACGCCCGGTTGCACGATGCCGAGAAGGAGGACTACTTAGTGGCTTCCCTCAACCGCCTTGAGCAACCTCTCGGAGAAAACTCTCCACACCACCCCGTCGCCTGAAAAGGCTCGATGGGGTGTTCTTAAAAAGAATTTATTTTTCTTTTAGTCTTTTGGTAAGTAGTTTTCCGGGCCCCAATCTTCTGGTTCTTCCCAGGGTTTTGCGACAGACCAGGCAATATCAAACAGGACATGCAAAAACTGAACGATCTCTTCATGTTCAATAATAATTCCCGACGTTGCGGCTTTGGCAGAAATTAAATAGGCCTGACTTCCTTTAATGCCCATGTCCCCAATAAAAGGAAATTTTCCATAATCCAATACACGTCTCTGCGTATTCGGCGCTTGAACATAGGGCATCTTGAATCCAGGTTTTATGCAGGCAATCGTTCTTCCCTTTCCTTTGTACACCGTCTTCCGCCGATCCTCGGCCGTTATTTTAATCGTTTCTATTAAATGTTCGTCGACGCTGAATATCTCATCACATTCCTCGCCTCCCCGACTCGATTCGGCAAATTCATGTCGAATTTCATGAAGGGCATTTATGCCATCAAAAAACCTAACGCGCGGTTTTTCCTTTGATGTTTTATAGATAGCCATGAGCTGCGGAAGCGCCTGCTCCAGCACATGATCTTTTTGACGAATTTTTCGATACTGATCTGCGATAATTTGTTGCAAGCGTTCCGGCGCTTCTCCTGTAAACAAAATCTTTTTTCCTTTTTCAAATGTCGAAATGAGTCCGTGCTTTTTCAAACCTTCAAGCATGACATAGGTTGTAGAACGATTTACACCTGCGCGCTTTCCAATGTCTTGAACGCTTGCGGGACCAAGTTCAAGCATCGCGAGATAGACTTCTGTTTCCTTTGGCGCAAGTCCAAGTTCGCCAAGCGCGTGCTTCAAATCATCAATCATATTGAATATATATTACCATGCCGTTAATGCCTGAAAGGTTTCCGCGGCTGTACGTTCCCAGCGAAATTGAGAAGCATGCGCCAGCCCTCTGCGGCGTAAATCGCCCACCAGTTCCGCGTCATCCGTGAGCATATGCAATCCTTTCACAAGTCCTTCCGCATCTTCCGGATGAAAAAAGAGCGCATTCTCTTCTCCCAAAACCTCCAGCAAAGATCCGGCGGTAGAAGAAAGCACCGCCGTTTCGCATGCCATTGCTTCAAGCGGTGGGAGACCGAATCCCTCATACCAACTCGGATGGACATAGGCGAGTGCACCGGAAAGAAGCGCAACTTTATCCGCTTCGGAAATGTATCCCGTTAAAATAATTTGATCTTGAAACGGTGAAAGCGCGATCGCTTCTTCAATCTTTTCATAGCCCGAACCTGGCTGACCGACGAGCACCAGTTTTAAATGATTTTCCGCTCCGCGTTCCTCTTTGTATTGGTTAAATCCCTCAATAAGCGTCAGAATATTTTTCTTCGTCTCCAATCTTCCAATGCAAAGAATATAGGGCGCGGAAATTTGATAGGTTTTAAGCACCGGCTGAATCACATCCTGGGAAACGGGCTTATAGATATGGTGTTCAACGCCGAGATAGGTCACCATGATTTTTTCCGCGGGAATACCATAGAGCTCAACGAGTTCACGTTTTGAAAATTCGGAAACCGTTAAAATGCGCGCAGCGTGTTTCGCAATATCTTTTGTCGCCCACTCATGATAGGCGCGCTGCAACCATGGGTAGAGTTTCGGCATGCGACGAAAACCAACATCATGGATGGTTACCACGGAACGCTTGGGAGCGAATCGCGGGAGCACATGCGCCGGCACAAAAAGAACCTCCGGCTTGTGACGCAACATTTCAATCGAAAGTCGGATTTGCGTCCAGAGGTATTTTGGCGGCCATTTTAATGCACGCTCATGCCAATTGTTTTGTCCTTTTTCCATCCCATGGGACAGGGGTTCGTTTGTATATAAAAGCCATGAATGCGCTTCAGCATCCGGCCGTTTTTTCAATTCCTCAATAAGATGGAAGGCATACCACTCCACTCCGGTTTTTTTCAGCCGGTTAGCCCGAGAAGCTTCTATTCCAATAAGCATGGAAGAAGTATAGCAGACGAATCGGCAAGATGTTTAACGCACCCGCGTTTTCTTAAGAAGAAAAAATACTTCGCTTGTAGGCTTCGAGGTTTTCAAGCGCGATACCCGTTCCGCGGCCTACGCAGGTTTGCGGGTTATCCGCGACGAATGCGGGAACGCCCGTTGCCTCTGAAAAAAGGCGGTCAAGATTACGAAGTTGAGCCGTTCCTCCGGAAAGCACCATCCCCTTTTGCATCACGTCAGCGGAAAGCTCCGGAGGCGTTGCGCGCAAAACCTCTTTAATCGCATCTACGATTCCTTGCAATTCATGTTGAATTGCGTCGGTTACATCATCGGAAGTGACCGTAACAATACGTGGCAATCCGGAAATCATATCGCGGCCTTTAACTTCCATTTCAAGTTTGTCCTCAAGATACAATGCCGAACCAATGCGAATCTTAATGTCTTCCGAAGTTCGCTCGCCGATAGCAAGACTATGCTTGCGGCGCACATGTTCCTGAATTGCGGCATCCAGTTTGTTTCCACCAATGCGGACGGATGAAGATGCAACAATTCCTCCCAAAGAGATGACGGCGATTTCCGATGTTCCTCCGCCAATTTCGATGATCATGTGTCCGGAAGCGGAACCGATAGGAATATCCGCACCGATCGCGGCAACAACAGGTTGCTTAATAATGTAAGCTGCTTTTGAACCAGCTGAGAGCGTGGCATCGATAACTGCGCGGCGTTCCGTTGAAGTGATTCCTCCAGGAACGGCAACCATAACTTCCGGGCGAAACAATCGAACACCACCAACGGCTTTATTTATAAAATAGCGAAGCATAGCTTCCGTTGTACGATAGTCAGCGATCACACCATCTTTTAATGGACGTTTCGCAACAATGGAATCCGGCGTACGACCGATCATGTCTTTCGCCTCTTTTCCTACAGCAAGCACTTTTTTATCTGCGACGGAAATAGCAACAACCGAAGGTTCATTAATAATAATCCCCTTCTTCGGGACGAAGACAAGTATGGTTGTTGTGCCGAGATCAATGCCAATTTTTTTACCGAACATAATTTATAAACGCGTTGTAAAAAGCTGATCCCCTTCTAAAAGCGGCCAATTGGAAATCCGATACGATTCATCATTGAACTGGGAAGGGTCCTCGCCAGGCGTAGCGTTCTGTAGCTTCTTACCGAATGCGAGGTCGAGCGTCAATCGAGCTTTAGATCCTGGCTGTTTTTGCACGAGCAATTGATAGGTATTTTCTTCAGCGATTTTTCTCCCAACTTCTGAAGGAAGACGGTAGGTAAAAGAAAGCTCCCCTGTTTTTCCCGGTTCAATTGCCCAAAAGGCTCCAAAAACGGTTTTTCCAAGATCCTTCATTACATCCACCGTACCAGGGATAAATTTCCCTCCGCTTTCATTGAGATCTTTCCGCATTGCGCCGGAGCTTGAAATAAGTTCGCTTCCTTCTGGAACATAGACGCGTGTGTAGCTTCGGTAGCGTGTATAGCGCCAGTCAATTTTTGTATTCGTATTTGCGTAATGAAGCACGACTTTTGCCGTTACATTATTTGGATCTTGCGCATCCACGGTATACATAATGTCTTTGTTCATCACGCCATCCGTTTTGAGTGCCGCCAAGTTCGCGTCTACAACCATGAGATAATCATCCGGCGTCGCCTTTGCGCGACTGCTCCAATCACGCGCATCCAGCACGGTTTGCAAATCCGCATCGCGGCTGTAAATCATCATGTCTTTCTTTTTCAGCGCATCTGTCACCGTTGTTGCAATCGTTGGCCAGTTTGATGCCGGTTGCGTCGTGAGTTTTTCAAGAAGCGCATCGCCGATTTTTGCAACGACCTCTTTCCTCTGCGGAACAGGAATACCGGCGGATAAAAATCCGATTTCTACATCGTATTGCAGCTCGTCATAAAAGTTGTCGGCGGTGAAGGTTTTTCCATCGACAACCAGCGGACCGGTAATTTTAAGCAAGTCGGTGAAAAACTTTGGTTGAAGGCCAATCACCGCATCAAGATGCACGTCTCGACCCGTTCCTTGTTTGACTTCCCGCTCATAAAAATCCATTACACGCGCAGCAGACTGCGTAAAGTCGGGCGACCAGTTTGCATCACGCAAAAACCAGGCGCGCGTCCCAAGATCTCTTTGCATGATTTCCGGAGGCTGTTCACTCCAGCTATCCGCAACGGGGCCGTCGATGGAATAAACGTCTTTAAAATCAATCTTTTCAAAATCCGCCGCATCAACGACGACTTCGCCAACCGTTCCGATAAAACCACCTCCCGGACGAAGTTCATCAGCGTTTTGCAATAAAACAAGATACGTTTTCTGATCCGGATATCCAGAAAGCGGAAGAAGAATCTCCACTAGAGAAACGGAGGCATCAATCTGATCCCGAAGCTCCGGAAGGCGGTTTATGACCGGTTCAATCGCATTACGCACCGGTGCAAACAACTCATCTTTTGGAATGTTCTCCCAGGCATTCGCGGCAATAGCAAATCGCTCGCGCGCTTCTCGCATTTTTGGAAGTGAACTTGAAAGACGAGATAAAATGGAACGCTTTTCTTCTTTGGAGAGATCTTTAAAACTTCGCGAGGGAGCGACCTGCGTTCCAATATCAATAATTCCTTCCGTCGCGACCGCATCCTGTATGCTTACAGCAATTTCTATGAGCTCTTTAGCCCCCAGGATTGCGCTTGAACCCGCCTGCTCCGTATCTTCTAAAGCGTGAAGGCGCGTACCGATCCACGGCATGGATCGCCACGGCCCCGTCGCGGTGAGACCAGCGTGAATTTTATCAAATCCGTCCTGCACCTCATCCACCGAGGAAAGCGCCTGAGAAAATTCTTTTGCCTGGAGATGCGTCTGCACTTCCGTTAATGCATTTTTTGCAGCCAAAGCTCCTTGCGCAGCCATAACGCCACCGTAGATAAGTGGGCTCAGGAGCACGAGAAAGAGAAAGCCGAAACTTAAAAACGCCACAAAAAACAAACGCCATAATTTGCGTCGGCTTTTCTTTCGCGGAGATTTCACGGAAGCCGGAGCTTCCTTCGGTAAAAGTGCAAAAGCTTCCGAGGATTCTAGTTCTGGGACACCTGGGCAGGTGAGAAAATTAGGGCTTTTCTGATCAGTCATATCTCTATGATACATCAAAAAATGTATTTCGGATTTATTCTGACAAAAGGAAAGCCTCCGCACCTTATGTCGACACGTCGCGCGGATGCGTCTTTCCGCGATACTTCATAAAATATTTCATCCCACTTTTCAGATGCGTTCGTGTCAGCGGATTCGTAAATGCCTGCCACGGATATCGTGTTCTGCTTTCTCGTTTGTGATAATGGATGACGCGCGCAATCGGCGTATAGCAAACGCGCGAACCCGATTCCCATACTCTTCGACACAGATCCGCATCTTCAAAATACACAAAAAAGCGCTCATCAAACAAACCGATGCGTTCCAGAAGCTCGCGGCGAATGAGCATCGCAGCCCCAAAAACCCAGTCAACGTCTTGTTCGACGTCTCTATTCATGTCTTCCATCAAATACCGATCAAGCTCGCGGCGCGCGAAAGGAAGCCGTCCGATAAAACTTCGACGATACAGTGGAGTGAATGCTTTTGGAAATCGATACGTCGCGTGCTGGTCTGATCCGTCGGGATTCACAACGCGCGGACAAGAAATGCCGACGTCCGGATGCGTGTCCATCCAATCAAGCCAGGATTCGAGCTCCCCTTCCAGCAAGACAAGGTCGGGATTACACAGCAAAACATATTCTCCGCGCGCGGCCTTCAGCCCAAGATTATTTCCGCCTCCAAAGCCAAGATTTTCCGGAGAAGCAATCACCGTCGCCCAAGGGAATTGCTCTCGCACCATCTCGGGCGTCCCGTCGCCTGATGCGTTATCAACAAGAATATATTCAAAATCAAAACCTGGACGAATTTCTTCAACTCCCCGTAAGAGATTTCGAATAAAATACGGCGTACGGTAGTTCACCGTAATAAAGCTCACTCGAGGCTTCTTGTCTTTTCCCGCAATGCGAAATGGTCGTTCGTTCATATAAACCAGCGCTCCTGTATTTCCCGTGAGGGAACCTGTGATCGCTCACGTTTTCGTCGCTTGCTGCGTATCTTGGCGTACAACGACAGCTTTTGCAAGAACCTGAAGCCATTCCAGGGACGAAGAGTAAGGCGCAGCAAAAAGAGGCCACAAGCCCCAAGAATCCAAGGCGCGTGCTTCACACGGAGCAAGATCGTATCGTTTTTTGTCTGCACCAGTCGCCACTCAGCATATTCATCAACGGCTGAAGCGGAAGCGAGATGCATACAGGCGGGAACGCGCGTGGATTCTTGATATGGCTCAAGCCAAATCGTTGCTTCCGGCGCCTCCCCTACTGACCAGCCAGCGAGGCGCAAGTTCCATGCAAGATCTAGAACAGCCGGTACTTTTGAAAACAATTCATCGAGTTCAAGCCCCGTTTCTTTTAAAGCGGCAGCTCTCACGAGAAAAGCGTGCGGCGTTGGAGCAAATGGCTGAAGCGATGCTTCCCCTTCTTTTGCCTCCGCCGGAATAATGCGCCTGCCACGCGTCAGAGCGTAGCCGCGCGAAAGTTCTTCGCGCGTCAAATCAAATTCATGGCGCTCGCCCTCTTCCACGAAGGTAATCTTCGCCCGAAGAAGACGCGGGACAACCAGGCCGCATTTCGGATCTTTTTCCATGACGCTTACCAAATGTTCAAGCGTTTTCGGCGAAAGAATAACGTCCGGTCTTGTGATCAAAATAAAACGGTCCGTAGCGTCCACGTCCTGCCAGCGCGCGAGCGCTAAACGCATGAGTTGATTATGGCAGCGTGAAAACGACTGTTTTTTTATATTACGCAACACAACCGTATTGGGACGTTCATTCAAGGAACCCGCACCCTCTAAAGTCGCATTGTCTACGACAGCTAATTGAAAATCTTGAAGCGTTTGTTCTTTAAGCGATGAAAGAAAATCCAAGAAGAGATTGCCAAAATCATTGCCTATCACGTGGATGTATACGCGCTTTGCTGCTTGCATACGCTAGGTTTTTAAAAGCTCCTTTTTTCGCTTTGGAGAAACATTGAATCCGAGATATTTTCCCAGCATGAGACGCGTTTGTGCATCAAGAGCCGGCACAGCACCGAACACAATAAACGTGACTGGCAAGAGAGCCCATTGAAGCATGGCAATCGCGTATGCATATGGACGCGAATAATGCGCCGGACGAGGCGGAAGTAATGTGAGTGCAAGTCCCGCGGATACGAAGAGACCGATCATAGCGAAACGCATCAGCCACTGCAGGGTAAACGGCGTGTTTTGAAAAACGGCGAAATTACGAAATCGCTCTGGAGCAACCCAAAAAGGAAGATAGCCAAGAATAAAAATTAAGAACGGAGCTGTCGCCCAGGTAAACATGCCCTCCATCTGTTTAAAAAGCCAGGCGAATTTTACGCCTCGAGACATATTTGGACGTCCTCGAAATGCCTCAACCATATAAGGAAGATTCTCAACGCCCCAGGCCCAACGACGTAATTGTTTGTAGAGCGCAACTAAAGCTTTTCCATAGGATCCCGTCATAACTGTATCCATGGAAACCGGAAGATGAATCGGCGTCACGCGATAGTGTCCGTCATAATGGACGAGTCCCTGAAGAAAAATACGCGAGTCTTCTGAAACGATATCTTTTTGCCAATAACCCACGTCTACGAGCATCCGAAGAGACATGGAGTGCGAGGAAAAAGTCATCATCCCCTCCGGACGAGCAAGTTCAGTCATGAGCCAAAACGTTGTACCGAACATAGCCACACGCACGGCCGCCGGAGATTCCCACAGATTATTGTTATAAAGCGCCACGGGCTGATACGAGCTGCGCGTAGGTTCTGGAACCGTTAGATAGCTGTAACTCAAACAGGAAAAATATTGCGGATGCACAATCGTATCCACATCAAATGAAGAGACGATGACATTATCCGGATCGTATCCATGTTCGATAAGGCCGGGCACAATTTGATTTGCCGCCCAGTTTAAGTTGGAGCCCTTTCCCGGAATTTCATTTGGAAGATTTTTTGGATGAAGCGTTACCAAAAGCTCAGCAAAATGATCCGCGAATGCCGGAACAAGTTCTTCTGAAATCTTCCTAAAGTTTTCTTGATCACGTTCTTCTCCCGCCAAGACGATAACCATTCGTTTTGAAGGGTAGGTACAAGCATCCAAAGATTCTAATGTGTCCCGAATGACATTCGCGTCCTCTTTGTAGGTTGGAAGGAAAATTAAATGACGCACCTTGTCGTAGCCGGGTAAGCGCTCGACATCCGCCTGCCAATCTCGACGAATCGCTTTGCGATACCGCGACCAGGAAGCGAGTAAAAAAGGAATGAAGTACAAAATACGCAACAGCCAATACAGATCAAAAACCATGATGAAATACACCATCCAAAGCGGGCGGATAAACGATAAAACAATCGCCCCGATAAGCGTGGTATACACGAGGACTCCGGGGAAGATTTCAACGGCCCGTTTCTGCCAATGTTTCATGGGTTCTTTGGGAGGGTTATATTTGGCTCCGCGTCATATATTGGAGCGACATATTTTGAGGCTTCCGTTGTTCTCCTTCCGTCCGTTAACTCTTTTGCGAGTCTGGAAAGATCCACTGCATCTTCAACCATCATACCAATAAGCGGAACTTTTTTAAGACGAGAAAGCAAATTCGCGTACAAAACGCCTGTTCGAACGGCGCTAAAACTTCCGGGGCCGGAAACAACACAAACACCTTCAAGTAATTGAAAATTTTTTCTGTCTTTGGCGAGCTTTGGCAGAAGAACATTAGAGCGACCTTCCAATTCTATGATTTTCGGTTCTTTTCCCTTTTCCATCCAAGCGAAACGGGAGAGTCGCGATGCGTGTGTGTCAAGAAAGAGCCACATAATGTTTATAACAAAGGTTTTTCATCAAGACGATCGATGACCACATTTTTTTGCGCTTCCAAAATGGCGTACAAAAATCGGTCTGTCATGTCTTTTCTGTATCGAAATTCTTCAAGAGACATTACAGAAAAATTAATTTCAAATCCAAGTGATTTTTCCGCGCCACGTAAAAGATCCTTGAGCTGTTCTTCTTCAATGCTTCCCACGATAAAAAGATCAACTGGCGCGCGACCCTCTCCGAGAAAAGATCCTAAGAAAGCCAGATAGTGGATGTCACCAAGTTTTACAATCTCCTGGTCGAGACGTCCTTCTAAGAGAACGCGGGCACGTAAGATGAGCTGGCTTAATTCGCTCAGCAGTTTAAAATCTGGATTTACTCCGTAATATTTTCGTTTGAGTCCCGGGGTTTTTTTCTTTTTTTCATCCCCTTTCTCCGCTTTCTCTTCCACTTCGATGAGGAGTCCCAATTTTACAAGATTCGCCAATTCGCGCCGGACCGCATTGATTTGCGTATCAATAAGGCGTGTGATTTCCCGAACAAAAAGCCGCTCATCGGGATTCCGTAGGAAGAGGCCGAGCAGTTTTACACGGGTTCTAGAACCAAATAGGTGTTCAAGCATAGAAACGCAGATTCATC
>PCSZ01000040.1:0-459 GCA_002786495.1 Candidatus Uhrbacteria bacterium CG22_combo_CG10-13_8_21_14_all_47_17
CACAAACACAACCACAAGGGCTGTGAGCATTTTTGAGAGCGGTGAGCGTTTATGCATAGCTATCAGTTAGCGATTATTGAGCGATGGGTATTTGTCCCGTTGCGGGAGCTTGCGAAGCAGTTTTCTTTTGTGCATCACGAATTTTTTGAACCTGATCATACGCCGCTGTATAGATCTGTAAAACCTGATCATCAGGAATCCCATCCAAGCTTGTACCGGCAACCAAGTTATTCGTTGTCAGAATATTGCGCACCTGATCTATAGAAAGCGTTGAAGGGTCCGGAGCGGTTTGAATAAAGTTCTGCGCTCCGATAACTCCTGGGTCGGTCGCACCGAGTGCCGCGCCTGCGACAGAGTCGACTGGGGTTGTGTTCAGCAGGTCTTGATACGTGCTTGTGCTCGTCCCATTGGGTGCGGTATCAACAAGCTGCGCACAGTTTGTTCCTTCCGGACAATTCG
>PCSZ01000040.1:526-2670 GCA_002786495.1 Candidatus Uhrbacteria bacterium CG22_combo_CG10-13_8_21_14_all_47_17
GAATCCGTATCAGCGAGATACGGCGACGTCTTATAAAGATAGATTTCTGCATAATCAGAAAGTCCATCACGATCTGTGTCCTTCGCTTTTAGATCCGTTAAATTTTGATCTTGCGCATTCTGTTGAGAAAGAATGGTTTGCGACGCCTTCAGGGTTTCTTTTGAAACAAGGAAAGGAGAGAGAATGCCCGAGCGCATATAAGCGATGGACAGGCCCACGCTCAGGATAGCACAAAATCCAAAAATACTCAGCGCAAAACGCTGCTCTCCTTCGAGCGATTTCCACCACTCCGAAAACGCCCTTCGCGGATCGCGTTCATTCATAAGTTCCTTCGTGAGTATAGCAGTAAATCTCTTATTTCGGGAGGAGGAAGCATGTGGATGCTTCCGCAAAAATACCTTCCGATCCATAAATTGATTTTTGCCTTATTCTTCTATAAAATGAAGTCAACCTTAAATACTATGTCTCTTTTCAATCGACCCCAAGCTCCCGAAGAAGCGTCCTGGCTTACACAGACAGAAGACGGACAACTTTCCATTGATGTATTTCGTCAAGGAAGGGAGCTTATCATTCGTTCTACACTTGCCGGTGTTTCACCGGATGATCTAGACATAGCCATACACGGTGATCTTCTCACGATTCGCGGGAAGCGCGAGTCGAGTCATGAAACAAAAGAAGACGATTGGTTTCATCGAGAATGTTATTGGGGATCTTTTAGTCGCACGATCATTCTTCCGCTTGATGTTGAATCCGATCGCGCGGAAGCCTCTCTCAAGCACGGTGTCCTCGAAATTCGTATCCCCATTCGTGGCGGCGAACATAGTATAAAAATACGCACCGTTGAAGATTAGCCACTTTTTTCATATTCATTATGCATATCCCACTAAAGGTAGCTGTTGAGCGCGTCCTCGATGATGTTGTCGAGGTCTTAATCGGCGACAAAACCATAACGCTTCCCCTGAGCTGTATCGCGGGGAAACCTACGCCCGGTTCGGAGATCGCGCTTGTTGGTGTTTCAACCAGCGACAAACTTTCAGAAGCGGACGCGCTCGCACATGCGATGTTAAACGAACTTCTTGGACATGAATCTCCATCCATTTAAAGCGCATCATCGCGAAAAAGCTGTTCAGATTCTCATCTGGACAGGTGTTGCGCTCGCCTTTTTTATGACGGTCGCAGCCGGGGTTGGCGCGTTTGCTTATGGCTATAATGCTTCTTATCAAAATAAAATCTTTCCCGGTGTTCACGCCGGAACGATACGGCTAGATGGGCTTACGAAAGATCAAGCGCGCGGACGTCTAAAACTCGCCATCGAAACGGCAACTAATAATGGCTACCCTTTTACGATTGACGGAGCGCCCATCACGCTTCCTCCAACGGTATTATCTATTGATGATCCTGATCTCGCACATGACATTACGCTCTTTGATATTGACGCGACCGTAGACAGAGCATTCCAGGCAGGCCGTCATGGAGATCTTCTTCAAAATACACTTGATCGCCTTCGCCTTGTCTTACGTCCTCTTTCCGTTCCTTTGGCTCTTGAGATTAATCGTCCACTTGTAAAAAAATCGCTCCAGGAGCACATCAATGATCGCCTTGTCCCTGCTATAGATGCTCAAATTCATGTTCGTATCAACACAACGAGCACGCCTGAAACCATTTCTTTTAACTACACAAAGGAACAAACGGGGAAGCTTGCTGACATTGATGGCGCTATCGATACGCTTGCCAGTCAAGCCGCTCTTCTATCTTTCCAGCCAATTCCTATCACCATTACAAATGTGGAGCCCATGATTCAGGAAACGCAATTACAAGTCTTGGAACAAACGGTTCCAAAGCTTTTGGCTCATGCTCCATTTACACTTCAAGCCGATCGCAAGACCTGGCAGATTACCAGTTCGACACTTGCGGAATGGATTGGCCCCGTACAAACGCAAGGAACGCTCACGCTCGCCATCGTTCCTGATAAGCTTTTATCAACCATGGAACCGCTTGCTGCAAATTTACTTCAAGAGCCAAAAGACGGCCGACTGGAGCTTGGAGAAAATGAAGCCGTTGTCGCTTTTGAAGAACCTATTGCCGGCGTTCGTATTGATCCGGTACAAACCATCAAAAATATTACAGAAGGCTGGACTGCCGGA
>PCSZ01000039.1:0-1350 GCA_002786495.1 Candidatus Uhrbacteria bacterium CG22_combo_CG10-13_8_21_14_all_47_17
TTACGCAATACATGGCGAGCGTATCCATTTTTGCGCTCATCTGGATTCTCCTCTTCGCCCTCGCGGGATTGTACTCAATAAAACAACCAAGCATCTGGAGCATGCTAGGACGCATTATTCTTGGCTCTACTTCCGGCATCATGGTGGTTATTGCCTTCGTATTCTTCAGCCGCGAATTCACCACGTCGCGTTTCGTTGTTCTCGCCGTCTGGGGTCTCGCCATGTTCTATGTCCTATGCGGGCGTCTTCTCCTCCGCATGCTCCGCAGCGCTCTTCTCGGCGCGCGCATCGGGCATCAATCCGTGGCCATTGTAGGCAATGCAAAAGCAGCGGAAGATCTTGCCGCCCTGTATACCGCCCATCCGCGTCTTGGCCTTACCCTTGTAAAGCAAGCAAAGAGTTGGAGCGCCTCGCTTGGAAAGGAACTTGAAAAACTCGCACAAAAAGGGAAGCTTGATATTTTGCTTCTAGCGGATCCGGAACTGGAAAAAAAGACTGCACTCGAAATGATTTCTTTTGCAGAAGCACATCATATTGACTTCCGCTATCTTGCGGATCTTTTTAGCGCGACATTCACCAATGTTGAAATGAGCACCATCGGTGGCATTCCTGTTATCGACGTAAAGCGCACGCGCTTAGAAGGCTGGGGCCGCATCTGGAAACGCATATTCGATATTCTGGGGAGTCTCCTTCTGCTTACACTTGTGAGCCCCATTCTACTCATAACTGCGCTCGCACTTATGTTGGAAGACGGACTTCCAGTTCTTTTTAAAAACGAACGCATCGGCGAACGTGGAAAGAGCTTTCGTTTGCTTAAGCTGCGTTCCATGTGGCGCAAATATTCTATCGGTCCACAGTTTAAAGGCTTGAAGAAAAATCTTAAATTTGAAGAAGACTTAATTAAAAAACAGAGCATTAAAGAAGGCCCCGTCTACAAAATTGCCGATGATCCGCGTGTAACGAGGATTGGAAAATTTATTCGCCGCTGGTCCATAGATGAACTCCCGCAATTTCTCAATGTCCTGCGCGGAGACATGTCTCTCGTCGGACCTCGCCCGCATCAGCCGCGTGAAGTGGAGAAATATCTCCCGCATCAGCGGCATGTTCTGGCCATTAAGCCGGGAATTACCGGTCTCGCACAAATCAGTGGAAGAAGCGATCTTGAGTTTGAAGATGAAGTCCGCCTTGATGCCTGGTATATCGAAAATTGGTCTCCGGCGCTCGACCTTTATATTTTGCTTAAAACGCCTTTTGCCGTCATTCGGCGAAAAGGCGCCTACTGATTTTTGGCGCAGTATATTCCCCTTGACGAACCCCATCTGACACGCTCCTGCACGATGCGTATAGTAG
>PCSZ01000039.1:1380-13535 GCA_002786495.1 Candidatus Uhrbacteria bacterium CG22_combo_CG10-13_8_21_14_all_47_17
TCACAAAAAACAAAACGCCAAAAATAGCGCTTGTTCATGATTATCTTATTCAGGACGGCGGTGCTGAACGCGTTTTACTCGCTTTTCACGAGCTCTATCCGAGAGCGCCTATCTTCACGCTCTTTCATCATCCGGAACATACGCATGAGGGGTTTAAACATGCGGATATCCGCGTGTCCGCTCTCAACCGTCTCCCCTTCGCGCAAAAACGATACCAATGGTATTTGCCATTCATGGCCGAAGCAATTGAAAATTTCGACTTAACCGGATACGACATTGTACTCAGTTCTTCTTCGAGCTTCGCCAAAGGAGTAATCGCCGATCCAAACGGAGTTCATATTTGCTATTTGCACACGCCAACGCGTTTTCTTTGGCAGGAGCGACTTGGCTATATCAACGATCTTCCTCAGCCAAAAATTGTAAAGCAATTTCTCCCTTCGTTTCTGCATCGCTTAAGACAATGGGATCGTCTTGCTGCGGAACGCCCAGACATTCTTCTTACAAACAGCCAAACCTCGCATGCGCGAATTCGTCGTTTTTATCAACGCGACTCTCTGGTTATCGAACCTCCTGTTGATATAGATCACATCCCCCTTTCGGTAAAACCGGGAACGTTTTGGCTTACAGGTGGACGACTCGTCGCCTACAAACGCTTCGATCTTGTCGTACGCGCATTCGCAAAACTTAATCTTCCCTTGAAGATATTTGGTGATGGTCCTGAACGGGAAAAACTCAAGAAACTTGCCGGACCAAAAACAGAATTTCTCGGACATATTTCGGAGCGAGAAAAACTGGATCTTTTTCATAATGCGATTGCTTTCCTTCATCCGCAAATCGAAGACTTTGGCATTACCGCTGTAGAAGCTATGGCAGCCGGACGCCCGATCATCGCCTTCGGCCAAGGTGGCGCCGCGGAAACCGTCCTTGATGGAATCACGGGAGAATTCTTTGAAGTACAGTGCTGGGAAGATATTGGAAATGCCGCGCTTCGTTTTGATCCCTCCCATTATGATCCCCGCAGAATTCGAGCGCACGCGGAACGTTTTTCCAAAACCCGATTTAAAGAACGCATCAGAGCTTTTGTAGATGAAGTTTCAAATAACAATTAATGGGTTATGAAAATTCTCGTGGATGCACGCCCGCTTATTGACGCTTCCTCGGGAGGCGTGCGGCGCGTAGGCATTGGTCTGATTCCGGCGTTCATAAAAAACAACCCCGACTGGGAGTTTGTGCTTGCAACCACCGGGAGCAAAAAAAAGGCCTTGCCATTTTCTCTTCCAAAAAATGCGCGCCATGAACATCTTCTGTATCCAAATAAACTCATTTCCCTCCTTTGTTTAAGTGGCCTCATTTCCTTTGATCAATTCTTCCCCAAAGAACGAGTTGATCACCTTTTTTTATGTAATCTCGGTTTTATCGGGCGACCTAAAGTTCCCTATTCGCTTCTTGTTCACGACATCTCTTTTCTTATTGAGCCAAAATGGTTCTCAAAAAAAGCGCGCCTCTGGCACAAAGCCATCCGCGCGAAGAAAAGTATTTCCAACGCGCAAAATCTTTTTGCGGTATCCAAAAGAACAAAGCAGGACTTGGTGGAATATTGCGCTCTCCCACCATCACGCATAACACATATAGAACTCGGAACAAGTGCTCTTTCAGAACCGATTGAAAGACAAGTTAAGGGACGCTATGTGCTTGCACTGGGCGGAAACGATTTACGAAAGAATGCAGGGTGTGCCATTGAAGCGGTCAATGCATTACGTTCTTCACCGGAATTTCAAGATGTGCACCTTGTTCTCATTGGCGGAAATCCTGCTTTTGACACACAGGATGAGCAAGAGGGACGTATCGTCTATCTGAGACCTTCTGACGCGGAACTTGCTTCTCTGTATAAATACGCCTCTGCTTTTCTCTACCCGAGTTGGTATGAAGGATTCGGACTCCCGCTTCATGAAGCGGCACAATTTGGAACGCCCTGCATCGCCGCAACCGCGGGCGCGCTTCCGGAAACTGCTCCAAAAGGCACGCTCTTTGCGCTTCCAAGCAAACCCCAGTTCTGGCAAAGCGCTTTGGAAATGATTCTAAAAAGTCCAAATGAATTCTTTACACAGACGCAACAAAAAAGCTGGGACGCGAGCGCGCAGACAATTCAAAAAACACTCGTCGAACATACATAAAGTCCGTGATCGCTATTCGTAAAAACAAAAACGATCTCCAGTAAACACCTATTCAGCTAATGTTGTGTCCGATGGCGGAAGAACCGCATCTTCAATATCAAATTTTAATTCCATTTCGAGAACCTCAAGTGGAATAGCTTCACCGCCAAAATAAATACGGTCCTCAAAGCTTTCGATTTTACGCAGGAGGGAATCTTGCTGTGCGCTCTTCATAGACATTGCCTGATCTCTTAAAGATTTCAAGCGCTTTTTTATCGCTTCAAGCTCAATATACGCTTCTTGAATCATCGGCTTCAATTGATCGCCATGTTCTTCCCAAAGCGTCAGCCGAACTTCTTCACGAGCCATGCGAATTTCCATATCCTGCTCGGGATGAATGAGATAGCCTGCATCGTCAGAAGCAAGCACTTGATCGAGATTCTGCGCATCAACACTTTCACGGATTTTTTGCAGGAGCAACCTTGTCGTCGGACGAACAGCGGCACAAACCGCTTCCCATTCAAGCTCGCTCCCAATCCCCTGAAGGAAATGGCCAAAGGCTTGCCGCGCAGGCCAAGTGATCGCTCCAATATTTTTTGCAATTTCCGCAAGCCGCTCGCTTGGCGGCGGGTTGCCTTCTCGTACAGCTATAATCGTCTTTTCATAAGAAGACCGGTCCTTCTCAGGAAGGAACTCAATAATAGCCTCCATTGTGTCTACAATAGCCGTCGCATCACGCAAATTTAGGTAGCGTTTTGACATATGCGGCTATTGTAACATGTCTTGACCAAAGCCCTGTTTTCGACTACGCTACGGACACCTGACGAATTAACTCAACTGTCTGGTCCGGCGCATTTAACGCTCGGCAGATAGGCTCTAGTTGCCGAATGGGATTTAGGGTTTATAGCTTCCATCACCCCATTTGTCAGGACAACGAAGAAAGGGGTTGCTGGATAAAAACATTATGATTAAAGAAATGCACGCAGAAGCGGAAAAGAGTGAGATTGCAAAACTGCTTTCAGACGAAAGCTACACGCTTTTCCCAAAAGTTGGCGACATGGTGAAAGGAGTAGTCATCTCCGTTGGCCGCAATGAAATTCGTATCGACCTTGGCGGTCTTGCCATTGGTCTTGTGCGCGGACCCGAGCTTGATAAGCACGTGGACTTGCGCGTCGGCGACGAAGTCGAGGCTTCCGTCATTGAGCTTGAAAACGAGTTCGGTGAAATTGAGCTTTCCCTTCGCGGAGCCGGTCACAAAAAATCATGGGAAAAACTTCGTAAACTGGTTGCGGAAAATACCGTCATTCAAGTAAAAATCTTGGATGCAAACAAAGGCGGCCTCATTACGCGCGTCGAAAATATTCCGGCCTTCCTTCCGGTTTCCCAGCTCTCACCAAATAACTATCCACGCGTCGCGGGTGGAGAGAAAAACAAGATTCAGGAAAAGCTGAAACAGCTTGTGGGAGAAACCTTGGACGTAAAAGTACTCGACATGAATGAAGAGGACGAGAAGCTCGTCGTTTCTGAAAAGATTGTTTGGGAAACACGCCAAGAATCCGTACTTACAAAGTACAAAGTCGGCGATCGCGTCGAAGGCGATATCACCGCCGTCACAGACTTCGGAGCTTTTGTCCGATTTGATGAGAACCTTGAAGGTCTCGTTCATATCTCTGAAATTGCCTGGCAGCGTATTGATCATCCGCATGATGTTTTGAAGGTTGGCGATCACGTTGCCGCGGAAATCATCAATATTGAGGGTTCAAAGATTTTCCTCTCAATGAAGAAACTCGTGAAAGATCCTTGGGCGGATGTCATGAACAAATACAAAGTTGACCAGTGGGTCAAAGGACGTGTTCTCAAAATCAATCCGTTTGGACTCTTTGTAGAGCTTGATCCGGATATTCATGGATTGGCACATATTTCCGAACTCGGAGAAAAGCCTGTTAAAGATGTTCATGAAATCGCTCGCGTCGGGGATGAATTCGAATTCCGTGTTCTTTCCATCGACCCGGATAACCATCGTTTGGGGCTCTCGCTTCGCAAGCTGAAAACCGACGAAGAAAAGACAGAAGAAGCTAAATAATTGTTCCAAAGAAAAGCCCCATTTTTGGGGCTTTTTGATTTTCCGAGGGCTAGACGATCCCAATAAAATCCGCTACGCTCGGTCTACGTATGTCTATGAATAAAACTCTGCGAAACACCCTTATTGCTCTTGGCGCGCTTCTTCTGGTAGCGGTCGCTCTGGCAACGGTTAGTCTCGATAAAACAAAAACACTCGACGTGGCAACATTTGCTACGCATATTGAGCAAGGCGATGTAAAAGGAATGATTGTTGAAGGTGATACAATTCACGCCACGCTGCAAGACGATTCAACGGTGGATATTCGAAAAGAATCGAATATTGCTCTTTCAGATCTCCTCTCAAACTATGGTGTCACCGCTGAACAAATCCGTGGCATTCCAACGGAAGTAAAAGAACCGTCCGGTGCAGCCTATTGGACCGGCATTTTCATCCAAGGATTCTTGCCCATCTTATTGATCTTCGGATTGATGCTATTTTTCTTCCGACAGGTACAGGGTCAAAATAATCGCGCAATCAGCTTTGGCCAGTCTACGGCACGCGAAACCACGAAAGATAAAGATCGCGTCACCTTTGACGATGTTGCCGGCGCACGCGAAGCGAAAATGGAACTTTCTGAAATCGTGGAGTTCTTGAAGCAACCGGATAAATTTTCCAAGCTGGGAGCAAAGATTCCGAAAGGCGTATTGCTCATGGGAAGCCCAGGAACAGGAAAGACTCTGCTCGCACGCGCGGTCGCCGGTGAAGCGGGCGTCCCCTTCTATCACATTAGCGGTTCGGAATTCGTTGAAATGTTTGTCGGTGTCGGTGCCTCTCGCGTACGCGACCTTTTTGCAAAGGCAAAAAAGAACGCACCATGCATTATCTTCATTGATGAAATCGACGCCGTCGGACGTCAACGCGGTTCCGGTCTCGGTGGTTCGCATGATGAGCGCGAACAGACGCTGAATCAGATTCTCGTAGAAATGGATGGATTCGAACCGAACTCAGGCGTCATCCTTATTGCCGCCACCAACCGACCAGATGTGCTTGACCCGGCGCTCTTACGCCCCGGACGCTTTGATCGTCGCGTCGTTCTTGATCCACCGGATATTCGTGATCGAGAAGCCATTCTAAAAATCCACGCAAAAGGAAAGCCTCTTGCAGATGATGTAAAACTTCGCCAGCTCGCAGAACGCACACCGGGATTCTCGGGAGCGGACCTCGCGAACCTGGTAAATGAAGCTGCTATTCTTGCCGCTCGACGGAACAAAAAAGAAGTTGCGATGACAGAACTTATTGAATCCATTGAGAAAGTCATGCTCGGGCCAGAACGCAGAAGCCATCTCTTAAATAAAGAAGAGCGAAAGATCACGGCCTATCATGAAGCAGGGCATGCTTTGGTCGCACATTTACTCCCCCACATGGACCCGGTGCAAAAAGTATCCATCGTGAGCCGCGGACGTGCTGCCGGATACACCATTAAACTTCCAATTGAAGATCGTAGCATGCGAAACAAAACAGAATACGAAGAAGACATCGCTGTTATGCTTGGAGGATATGCGGCGGAACGCACATTCTTCGGCGACCTCACGACGGGCGCGTCCAATGACATGCAAAATGCGACCAAGCTCGCCCGCAACATGGTGACGCAATGGGGCATGTCCGATATTCTCGGCCCTCGCACCTACGGTGAACGCGAAGACATGATTTTCCTTGGAAAGGAGATCCATGAAAATCGTAATTACTCTGAATCCAAAGCAGAGATCATCGATAAAGAAATTGATACGTTGATCCGCCAAGGTCTGGATACCGCGATGAAGCTCATTTCTGAAAATAAGGCCATCATGGATCGCATCGCCGAACATCTCACGAAGAATGAAATCATTGAACGCGATGAATTTGAAAAGGTGGTTGGCATACCGCATGCAAATCCAAAAAGCCGCATGAAGTCGGAAGAGACAGCTCCAAAAACTTCACCAGAAGCAGAAAAAGAAGAACCAAAAAATACAGACAACGCACAAAACGCGTAGACAAAACAGAGAATACAAAAACAACCTGATGAACCTCAGGTTGTTTTTGTATTCTAGAGAAGGACTTTTCATGCTATTCTTTTCGTATCTATGATTCGCAAAACAAATAAACGAATGTTCAAACCCGTGTACCGAGAGCTTATTCGTTCCTCTCTTACAGACGCATGGAAGGACCGTTGGCTGTGGCCCCTTGCTGTTTTTGCTGCGCTACTTCACACGGGGGGTATTTACGATGTCATTATCCATTCTATGCACATGGTGCAAGTAGAGGGAGCTGCGCTCATTCGAGGTGGGATTTCCCCAGACGTGCTCTACGGCTGGGCAAACTTAACATTGCAAAATGGCTGGTTTCCCTTCCTCGGAACGCTCCAAAGCGTCATCTTTTCAATCCTTTTTGTTCTGACACTGCTTGCTCTGTCCGTGATAGCGCAAGGCGCTCTGACATTCGGGATCGGGGGGCGCGTACGCGGAAAAAAGCCTAGCTTCCGAGAGTGTCTAACGGCGGGTGCCCATGCATTCGGGAAATTAGCCATGCTTAATATCATAACGATTGGAGCAATCTGGCTTTCGCGTTTATTACTTCTTCTTCCCTATGGCTATGCTCAGACAGGCACATCCTCCGTGTTTATCCTGATCTATTTTTTAACGGCCCTTGTCTTCATCGCTCTTATTATCGCGTTCACATCAATACACTTCTTTGCCTTGAATGCCATTCTCTTGCAGGACGCTCATCTTATGGAAGCGCTTAAGCGAAGTATTCTCTTACTGCAAAAGGGTTGGGTTGCCGTTCTTGAACTCGCCTTCCTTCTCTTTGGTATTGGCGTTGCCCTCTTCATGCTCGCAGCTGTCGTATTCGCCATCATGTTCATTCCTATCTTCTTCCTCATGATCGGCGCGCTCCTCACAAGCTTTCAAGCGGGCATCTTTTTTGGGTATAGCGTTATTGTCTTCCTCGCCATTGTGATTGCACTGATAGCAGGAGCATTTACGGTCACTTTCCAATTCGCCGCATGGCACAGACTGTTTATTAAACTCGGTGAAGGTGGTCCCGTAGCAAAACTGCACCGTTGGTCTCATTGGTTTCTGGGTGCGCCACAGCCTAAAAAGAAATAAGCTCTATGCCTCCGAAGACTTCTTCCATTGAAGATTTATTGAAAAAAGCCCAGTCAGCACAGCCGGGTACTTCTTCGTCTTCGCCGGCACCGACGGAGCCCACCTCTGCAGCACCTGCACCCAAAACGACAGCAAGCGGCCAGCAAAAAAAGCTGGAAGAAAAAATGTCCGAGATTAATCTGCAAGAAAAGGAACAGATTGTTCAAGAAAAAGCAGCAAATCTCGGCATACCATATATCGCTCTTCGCGGATTTCCGATTGCTCCGGAAGCACTCTCCCTCATCCCACGCGAAACAGCTGAAGAGCTTCAGGTTATCGTCTTCTTTTCTACAGGCGGCGAAATACGCCTTGGGACAACGGATGCCACGGATGAGGTAAAAGCGCTCGCAAAGAAAATCGAAAAAGAACATCATGCGCATGTCGTAACGTATTTGGTTTCGGAAGACAGCTACACAACCGCCCTTAAACTCTACGACAAACTTCCAACGCCCAAAGAAGTAAGTTACGGCTATCACATTGAAAAAGAAGATTTGGAGCGCTACGCCAAAGAAATATCGAACTACGCCGACCTGCAAAAAAAGATTACTGAGGTAAACACAACCGACATTATCACGCTCATGATTGGCGCGGCGATAAAGTCAGATGCCTCAGACATTCACGTGGAAGCGGAAGAAAAAGACGTTAAAATCCGTTTCCGTATTGACGGCGTACTTCGCAATGCAGCGACCTTGCCTAAAACCGCATGGAAACAAATGATCGCGCGTCTCAAGCTCCTCGCTGGGGCAAAAATAAATGTGGACTCCGTTCCACAAGACGGCCGCATTTCCATTTATCTGACAAATGAAAAGCTCGACATTCGTGCCAGCTTTTTGCCAACCGCTTTTGGAGAATCCGTTGTGATGCGTTTGCTTCGTCCAAAGGCAATTGCCCTTGAATTTGAACAACTTGGAATCCGCGGAACGGCGCTCGAACGACTTCAAGCGGAAATCGAAAAGCCAAACGGCATGATCATCACAACCGGACCGACCGGTTCCGGTAAAACGACGACTTTGTACGCCATTTTAAAAAGATTGAATCGTCCCGAGGTAAAAATCATTACACTGGAAGATCCGGTGGAATATAAACTACAGGGCATCAACCAGAGCCAAATCGAACATTCCAAGCATTATGATTTTGCTCAGGGACTTCGCTCTATTCTCCGCCAAGATCCGGATATCGTTATGGTTGGTGAAATCCGAGATATTGAAACAGCAGAAATTGCTATTCAAGCTTCCCTCACGGGTCACTTGGTTCTTTCCACCATTCACACCAATAGCGCCGCCGGTGCCATTCCTCGCTTCCTCTCCATGGGAGTAAAGTCCTTCCTGCTCGCACCTTCTCTGAACGCCATTATCGGTCAGCGTCTTGTGCGCCGCCTCATTCCGGAAATGTCTCGACCGGCGACGCTTACCGCTTCGCAAGAACAACAAGTAAAAAATATCTTAAGTACCATTCCAAAAAATTCCGGATATACCGTCGACATGAAAAACTTGAAATTCATGGAACCGGATCCGGAAAAACTCACCAAAACGAATGACGGGTTTAAAGGCCGTGTTGGTATTTATGAAATCTTCACCATGACGCCCGCGATTGAAGATATCATTCTTTCAAAAACGGATGTCTCAGAATATAAGATTTTGGAACTCGCGCGCGAAGACGGAATGATTACCATGGCGCAAGACGGCATCCTGAAAGCACTGGACGGCCTGACGAGCGTTCAAGAAGTGCTCCATGTTGCAAACGTGGACTCAACCATTCTCGAAAGCGCCACGGGAGAAAAGGAGCCTCCAAGCCCCGAAGAAGAGTCCCCTGAAAAAAATCCGGCTTAGCCGGATTTTTCTTTATCGAATGCGGACATGTCGCGTCTCATGACGCGGATCAACGGTAATATGCATTTCTATTCTCGGATTCCGCAGAGGCTGAAGCCAGTTACCAAGTTTTTCAGGCCATTCAACCGCGAGCACACTACCGGGTTCTACAAGCTCATCCAAACCAAGTGCAAGGGCTTCCCGTTCGGATTCCAAACGATACGCGTCAACATGTACCAACCGATCTATCTGTTTTGTATTTTGTAATTTATAGGTTCTCACAAGCGCGAAACTTGGACTTTTTGGTATTTTTTTGGAACCGAGTTCTTTCGCCAGCGCCTGAACGAATATCGTTTTCCCGGCACCGAGCGGTCCGGAAAGCAGAATCATTGTACTCGGCGTAAGGAGCGAGACAACATGTTTCGCTACAAGAGACCAATCCTCAACTTTAGAAACAAGAAATTTCATATTATAAATTCCACTCAGGATTCGCATCTAGCTTTCGCCAATCTCGCGACTCCCCTTTTTTCAAATGCCAGGAACCAGCCGCCGCGATCATCGCAGCATTGTCAGTAATATATTTTTTATCGGAAGGAAGAAAAGCGATGTCCGGAAAGACTTCATGAAGTCGCGCTTCCAACGTTTCTCGAAGGACAAGATTCGCGGAAACGCCTCCAACAAGCAGAACGCCTTTTACATGATATTTCTTTACCGCACGTAATGTTTTTTCTACCAGCACATCCACAATCGCTTGTTGAACGGAAGCCGCAAGATCTTTTCGCGTCTGCGCTCTTCGTTCTTCTGAAACCGTTTTCCAAGATTCCCAGGCCACGCGCACAGCCGTTTTAAGTCCGCTAAAGCTCATATCCAAACCGGGGTCCTTGAGCATCGGCCGAGGAAGAGGAATAGCTTCCGGGTCGCCTGAGAGAGCGAGCTTCGCAATTTCCGGGCCGCCCGGATACGGAAGCCCCATTAATTTCGCACTTTTATCAAAAGCTTCTCCTGCTGCATCATCACGTGTCTCCCCAACGATGCGATAAGAACAAAAGTCTTTCATTAAAACAAGCTCCGTATGTCCGCCGGAAACAACAAGCGCGAGCAAAGGAAACTCCCATCGCGCTCTATTCTTCGGATCAAGCCAGGCGCTCGCAATATGCCCTTCCAAATGATTAACACCGATCAAAGGTTTTTCAGAAAGGAAAGCAAGCATACGCGCTGCCTCTACGCCGACACGAAGAGCGGTCGCAAGACCGGGGCCGGACGTAACAGCGATTGCATCAAAGGCGTCCAAACCGCGCCGACCTAAAGCCTCGGTAAGAAGTGCCACTGTTTCAGGAACATGCGTTCTTGCCGCCACCTCTGGAACGACCCCACCATACTTTTGATGAATGGGTATTTGCGAAGAAACAAGATTCTTTTTTACAATAAGAGAAACGTCTTTTCCTTTTCGCTTCCCGACTTCCAAAATAGCCACGGCCGTTTCATCGCAACTGGTTTCGATTGCGAGAATACGCACTTTGTCCCGAACATCCTTTTTCTCTATGCGTTTTCGGGTTACCATAGTAAGGATTCTACCAAATCTATGTGGATTGTCTATGGACTTCTCTCTGCACTCACAGCAGCTCTTCTCACAATTGTGGGGAAAATTGGTTTAAAGTCGGTTGACCCAACCCTTGCGACCGCTGTACGAAGTTTATTTATGTTTCTCTTTATGGCTGGCGCCGTCTTTGTCAGCGGAAAAGGAAAAGAACTTTCTTCCATTAGCGCAAAAGGCTATGGCATTATTGTCATCGCCGCTGTTTTTGGCGCGCTCTCCTGGCTCTTTTATTTTCTTGGCTTAAAAGAGACCACACCCTCGAAACTCGCAAGCCTTGATCGACTCAGCCTCCCGCTCATTATTATCTTAAGCCTCATCTTTCTCGGCGAGAGCCTAAATTGGAAGCTGGCTCTCGGCGGGATTCTTGTGACCATCGGAGCTATCTTTGTTGCCATTGCCTAAAAGCTTATGAACGAACCTTCAAGCATTCACTCCATCACAAGAAGCCCCTCCACTTATTTGAGATTACTTCTCATTGCAACCGGCGTCACGCTCGCAATGATATTTTTGCGACAGCCGAATGCAGATATCGTAGACTTTTTAAATAATCAAGCAAAAAACCTCACCGTTCTCTATGCGATCCTCGTTGGTTTTATCGCGGCAGAAGTTTTGTCACGCCGTCGAAAAATGGATGAACATATCGCTCTCGAACTGAACAAGGTTCGACGGATGTATCATCTCTCCCTCCATCTCGCAAAAGCAAATCCGGGTCTTCAAGCCTGGTTTGAGCAAATGAAGGAATCCATCAAATTTTATTTAAAGTCATTCGAAAAAAGAAGGTTTCTAGAATACGAAAAAGGAAATCCATTATTCCGAAAGATCACCTACACAATTTACAGTCTTCCGCTTGAGAAAATGAAATACGGAAATGACATGTTTGCTTCCCTCCTGAGCGCTGCCGCATCCGCAACAGAAGCTCGCGAATACATTCGCCAAACACTCTACCAACAATACGTCGGAAAATTCGCCTGGATGACACTCTTGCTCGTCTCCATCACCTTTGGAAGCTTCATCATTCTCTCCACCCCAGAAGATGCCCCACATCGCTTCGCAGCAGGAATCATCGTATTCAACCTCTTCCTCGTTCTCCAGCTCATCTACGAATACGGACGCATCAACAAAATAAAATCCAGAGCCTACAACAAACTGTATCGCCAAGATTTGATTAGTCTTGGGCTGAATGGGAATAAGGAATAAGGTCTAGCGTGTAATTTTCTGAAAACAAAAAAGAATCGGTTTATCACCGATTCTTTTTTATGGTAGCCCGTAGGGGAATCGAACCCCTATTTCCAGGATGAAAACCTGGCGTCCTAACCACTAGACGAACGGGCCAGGCGCGATGAGAATATCCAA
>PCSZ01000039.1:13543-16153 GCA_002786495.1 Candidatus Uhrbacteria bacterium CG22_combo_CG10-13_8_21_14_all_47_17
AATATCCAAAAATGCGCCCCTCGTCAAGAGGTCTGCATTATGAATAGCCCCGTTTATTCTGTACAATTCAGAAGAAAATAATCTCCGTCTTCAGACTTCGGACTTTTTCTATGAAAACACCTCCTCCAACACAAACATATTTTTGGTCCTATTCTTTTGATAAGGCTCTGGACATTCTCGAAGCGCGCATCGACGGCCTGAATGAAGAGGAAGTTAAAGTGCGTCGCGAACAATTTGGAAGCAATGAAATTCCAAAACAACATCGGTTGAGCCGCCTTCGCATTGTCTTCAATCAGCTGAAAAGTCCGCTCATTATTATTTTACTCGTCGCCGGCGTGGTGACGCTTTTTCTTCAAGAATGGGTGGACGCCGGCATGATTTTTGCGACGGTGCTGGCCAATACTGCTCTTGGATACTGGCAAGAAAACAAGGCGGAAACGGTACTTGAAGAATTACGCTCTTATATTCATACGCGCGTACGTGTGCGCCGCGAAGAACAGGAGCATGACATTGATGCGCATGAACTTGTGCCGGGCGACATCGTTCACGTTTCCCAAGGCGACCGCGTGCCTGCGGACGGACTTCTCTTTCATACGAATGATCTAAAAATCGATGAATCCGTTCTCACAGGCGAATCTCTTCCCGTACATAAACAGGAGGGTGTCTTAGGAAAAGGAACTCCTCTTGCGGAACGAACAAACATGCTTTGGAGCGGAACGCTGGTGAATGAAGGCTACGGAGAAATGCTCATAACGGCTACCAATGGAAATACGGAATTCGGTAAAATCGCCACGCTCGCAAGCCAGCACGAAGACGAACAAACGCCGCTACAAAAAGCGGTTAGCCGTTTTGCTCAACTGGCCGGCATTGCCATTCTTATTCTCGCAGCCCTTCTCTTTGGTGTCGGCTTCGCCCTTGGACGGAATCCGTTTGAAATGTTTTTTATCTCCGTAGCCATTGCTGTGAGCGCCGTGCCGGAAGGTTTGCCTATCGCCCTGACCGTTATTCTTGCCATCGGTGTAGAACGCCTCGCTCGAAAGAAAGGCATCGTAAAAAAACTCCTCGTTGCGGAAACGCTTGGTTCCACAAGTCTCGTTTTAACCGACAAAACCGGCACGCTCACGGAAGCGAATATGAAGCTGATAGAGGTATTGCCTTCCGCGGGGAAAACCGACGAAGCAACGCATCGCCTCTTAAAAGAAGCCATACTCACAACGGATGTTGTTGTAGAAAACCCGGAAGAAGAACCCAGCGAATGGCATGTGATTGGCCGCGCCATGGAAGGCGCCCTGGTTCAAGGCGCGGGCCGAGAAGGCGCTCAACTCCCCAAAATCCTGAAAGAAACAACAATCACGGACAGAATTCCTTTCAATTCAAAACAAAAATATTCTGCGGTTATCGCGCGAACCGGTGGTACATATCAGTTGCTTGTCCTGGGAGCGCCAGAGATTCTTCTTGGCTTCACCGTTCTTGAAGAGGCAGAACAGAAAAAGATTTTTGAAGAAATTGACCGCCGCGCACGCAGCGGCGAGCGCCTCCTTGGTGTTCTCTCAAAAACCGTAGACGCAGAAACCGAGCTCGAGGCGCATGTAAGTCACGATGGGTTTTCCTTTGAAGGTCTTCTGGTATTTCGCGATCCGATTCGCAAAGGCGTTAATGAAGCGATAAAAAGGATTGGGAAAGCAGGCGTAAAAACAGTCATCGTAACCGGCGATCATCGTGGAACAGCGGAACATGTCGCAAGAGAACTGGGGATCCTCCATGGAAGAGGCCTCGTTCTCACGGGAACGGATATCGAAAAAATGGATGAAGCGGCTTTGCGAAAAATTTTGCCGGAAGTTCGCGTCTTTGCCAGAACGACGCCTGAACAAAAGCTGAAACTCGTACAGATGTATCGGCTGGAAGGAGAGATTGTGGCCGTAACAGGCGACGGCGTGAATGATGCGCCCGCATTAAAATTTGCTGATGTCGGCGTGGCGGTTGGCTCAGGAACGGAAGTTGCGAAAGGAGCCGCCGATCTCATTATTCTTGATAATAATTTTGCCACCATCGTAGAGGCCATCGAAGAAGGGCGAGGCATTTTGGATAATATTCGCAAAACGCTTGTCTACCTTCTTTCAGATTCCGTTGATGAAATTCTTCTGATCGTCGGTGCGCTCTTATTCTCAATTCCAATCCCACTGAGCGCGCTTCAAATGTTGTTTATCAACTTTTTTTCCGACAGCTTTCCTGCCATCGGGCTTGCCTTTGAACATTTGCGAGATTCAACCAAGCGCCCAAAAGGAAAAGGAAGCTCGCTTATTCTGACGCATGAGGTGAAATTCCTTATCTTCGTTGTAGGAACCGGAACCAGTATTTCGCTCTTCGCCATGTATTACTTTTTGCTGCACATGGGCTATCCGCTGGACTTGCTCCGCACCTTTATTTTCGCCACATTTGCAACCTATACGCTCTTCGTAGCCTTTAGCGCGCGCAGCTTAAAACGAAGTATCTTCACCTATAATCCATTCGGGAATCTCTATGTCATAGGAGGCGTTGCGATCGGCGTCTTTCTCACGCTTTGTGCGGTGTACATTCCATTCTTTCAACATATTCTTGGAACCATTCCCC
>PCSZ01000039.1:16162-57341 GCA_002786495.1 Candidatus Uhrbacteria bacterium CG22_combo_CG10-13_8_21_14_all_47_17
CTTTGCTGTGGGTCTTTTGAATATTCTCGTGATCGAATTCGGAAAATTCTTGTATCGCAATGCCGACGAATAAATAAAAAAGAGCACACCCGCGTGAGCAAGTATGCTCTCTGCGTAGGCGTGCTCAAGAAGAAGGCTCCTCAGAGACAAGAAACGGGAACGCCGGTTCCGCCCGCCGGAAAGGTGGGAAGAGGTCCGCCAGGCCCATCATGGACAAGACCGTTTGCGAGACGATTCACACCGTCCGCGGTATAGGCCTTCACACATTGCGGGACGGAACAGACATGGGGCCAATTGCGGTAATCCCAGGCTCCGCATCGAAGACCGGTACGGATGAAGGAACTGCCACCGTTGGTGTTGACGTCGACCGTCAGCGTTCCAACTCCGGGATCGGAGGGAACGGCACAGCCGGCCCCGTCATACATGATAACTTGCCAGCCGCTTGGGCAGGACCCGAAGGTCGTATCCACGCAGGCCAAGTTGTATGTGACGCTTTGCGTACCGCGCCAGTCATAGGGAGAGCGGGCGTCACGACAGGTATCGCGCGCAGCCAAGGCGCCCGAGGGCGTCGTATCCCGGATGACATTGGCTTGCGAAGGTCGAGGCAATGCCTCGCTTTCCAGGCTCGTCTGGTTCCCCATGTCTACGGGGCCGTAGCGCAAGAAAACTGCGGCTACAACGATAAGGGTTACCGTTAACACAATGGACAATACGCCGATCAGGGGGCTGTTCTGGTTTTCCAAGGTTGAACTCTTTCTCCGCCGAAGCGGACTGCCTTTTCAAAAAAAATTTACGTTCCGCGTCTTTACAAAACGGTCTCGGACAGAAGTCTGAGACACCGCAATATTGCATGATCCAGAAGATTTGTCAATCAATGCCCTTTTCTTTAAGAAAAGAAAAGCAACCTAGCTCTTTTTTCTTCTCCATTCTTCTATTTTTTTATGATCGCCCGAGAGAAGAATATCCGGCACATCCCACATTTTTTGTTTCTTCCCCTTCGCCTTTTTCTGTACCAGATATTTCTCCGGCCGTGTGTACTGGGCGTATTCAAGTTCTCCAGAAACCGTGTGAGACTCCATGACAAGTGATTCCGCTTTCCCGAGCACGCCTGGAATAAGGCGCGCAACAGCATCCGTCATTACGAGTGCGGGAAGTTCGCCACCGGTCAAAACATATTCCCCTATCGAAAGTTCTTCATCGGCAAGGTGTTTGGCAACGCGCTCATCCACACCTTCGTAGCGTCCGCATAAAAAAACCAAACGATCATATTTTGATAAACGCTCTGCATCTCGTTGTGTAAAAATTTTACCTTTTGCGCTCGTTAAAATCACGCGTGTCTTTTTGGCCGTCGCACTTTTCTTTCCCTCTTTTGTTCTCACGCGCAGAGAAGTAAGCGCGCGATGGAAAGGCCCTACTTGCATAACCATGCCCGGACCGCCGCCAAAGGGTTTATCATCAACCGTTTTATGTTTGTCACTCGTCCAAGCGCGCAAATCATACGCGGCAAGCTTTAAAACCCCCGCCTGCTGACCGCGTTTTAATATGGAAGCCTGCAGATAAGGCTCGACAATGTCTGGAAAAATTGTGACGACATCCACCTTGAGGTTTTTTTTCTTGGCCATAATAGCTCTACCATAACAAAAACCGGCCCAATGTACATCAGGCCGGTTTTTTTACGAACAATTAAATGCCGAGTCCGGCAATATCTTCATCTGTAACGAGTCCGGAATCGCCATGCGATTGCGGTGCTTCGGGCTCGCTTCCTTTGTTTTCCTGATGCTTCCGACGAAGCTCTTCCGGCTCATAAATCACCATGCTCACGCGAGCATTGTCTTTTGCGCCTACCGTTTTCAAAAGAATGCGGAGGGCGCGAGCCGTTTGACCTTGGCGGCCAATGATATACCCCATGTCTTCCGGATTGACATATAGTGTAATTTTAACGCCTCGATCATCGATCTCACGATCGGTTTTGACGTCTTCCGGATGGTTGACGAGAGCCTTTACAACGGTCTCGATAAATTCCTGATCTTTTTGCTTCTCTGCCATATCGGCTATGAACTCCGCGCCTGTAAGGGAGCGGACGAGTAAATTGTCAAATGCCCTATTGGGCTACCGGCATCCTAGCAAACGGGGACTAAGGAGGCAAAGAAATCCATAAAACAGAGCTTAATCTTGACGTTTTTAGCAAGCTCAAGTACTCTCTTTACGTGCTCTTAGCCATCCCCGCTGGCGGTGGGAGATCCTAAGAATCTTATATTAAAAAACATGCTCACCATAAAATTGGCACGTATCGGAAAGAAAAAGGCACCGCATTATCGCTTTGTCGTTATAGAAAAAGCACGCGACCCATGGGGCCGTGGAGCAGAAATTGTTGGTCATTATAATCCCCGAACAAATCCGGCAACGATTGAAGTGAAGGAAGATCGTATCAAATACTGGCTCTCGAAGGGTGTTCAGTGTACCGATACCGTCTGGAACCTTCTTATTGATCAAGGGATCATCCAGGGAGAAAAACGTAATACCGCAAAAATTTCAAACAAACGTCGTGCGAAACTCGGCAAGGTAGCGGAGGAAAAGAAAGTTGCTGAGGAAACCGCCAAAAAGAAAGCCGCGGAAGAAAAAGCCGCAGCCACCGAAGCAGCTCAGGCTGCAGAAGCAGCCGCCGCAGCAGGGGGAGCTTCAAAAGAAGAGGCCCCTGCTGAAGCAGCCGCTCCCACCGAAGAGGAGGTAAAAACCGAAGCTCCTGAAGAGCCTAAAGCAGAAGAAAAAGCAGCAGAATAACAAAGTAATACAAAAATCCCTCGAATGTTCGAGGGATTTTTGTATTAGGCGTTCTTTCTTAGATTTTCGATTTCTTCCATTTTAACAGAAAGCAGTTTTGAGACCCCATCATCCCCCATGGTAACGCCATAGAGCACATTTGCGTTCGTCATTGTCGCGCGATTATGTGTGACGACAACAAATTGCGTTTTCGTTGAAAGGGTCACAATAATTTCAGCAAACTTCCGCGAGTTCGTTTCATCGAGAGCAGCGTCAACTTCATCAAGGACAACGAACGGAGAAGGATTGGTCGCCATGATAGCGCAGATAAGCGCAATGGACGTAAGCGCGCGCTCTCCTCCGGAAAGAAGCGCAATGGACTTAAAGCGTTTTCCGGGAGGCGTCGCCTGAATTTCAACACCAGAAATCGCTCCCTCAGGAACTTCTTCCAGAATATTCCCTTCTTCATCCATTTCGGGTGTGGGGGCAATTTCGACAAGCTTTGCATCTCCGCCGTCAAAAAGTTTTTTAAAGAAATGAGAAAATTCTTTGTCCAGTTTTTTAAACGCGATGGAACTTCGTTCTCGAATGGTCGATTCCAATTCATCGACAATGGTATCGAGCGCCGTAATGCCGGCGCGTAAGTCCTCAATTTGTTTTGATAAAAATTCAAAACGCTCTTCTGTTTCCACATGTTCCTTGAGGGTTTCCGGATCGATGCCGCCAATCCACTCAAGCTGCGAACGGATTTTTTGAATACGCGCGGACGCATCAATATTTGGTTCTTTCGCTGTGCCCGCAAGCGCGTCAAGCTCTTTCTCAAGCGCTTCCGCATGAAGACGGATGTCCTGCAAAAAACTCTCTCGCCGCGTTTCTACGCGCGCAAGCTCCACCTCCGCTCCGGACGCAAGGCGTTCAGCCGCTTGGCCCTCCGCACGCTTGAGTGAAAGTTTTCTCTGTGTTTCAAAAATATGCTTTCGTTTCCCTTCTTCTCTCGCATTCCAAGCATCCATAGCCGCCTCGGTTTTTGCGATCTGCTCCGTAATATCCGCAAGCTCGCTCGTAAGTTCTGCGAGTTGTTTTGCTGCTTTTGGATCTGTTTGTTTTGCTTTTTCCGGTTCCGGAGCCGGACGCTGTAGCTTACCAACAAGCTCAGTACTCATGCTTCGCAATTCCGCTGCGAGGGGTTTGAGTCGAGAAAGATCCGGCTTTTCTGCTGCGAGAATTTCATCGAGCGTCTCGTGTTTTGCTCGCAACGTGTCGACGCTTTCGATAATCTTTGAAAGCGGGAGCGGTGCCCAGGGTTTTTCTGCACGAACTTCGGCGATAGCCTGCTCCGTTTCAAACTTCATCTGCTTTTCACGCAGCGAAGCGCGCTTCGCGACCAGGCCATCAAGCGTTTGGCGTAATTCGCGAAAACCCTCCCCGACCGGAACCGCCTTCTCCATCTCGACGAGATCAGCTTCGAGCTGAGAGGCTTCCTTCTCCAACGCAGCCTCTTTACTGCGCGCATTCTGCACATTCGCCGTAAGCTCATTGAATCGTCCAGAAAGCCTCTTCCACTCATAGCCATAATGCGCCCGTTCGAGCGTTTGAAGCTCTTCTTCCAGCGCTTCGCGCTGCGACAAACGATTTACTTGGCGCTCCAGCGACTTAAGGCGCGGTTCAATTTCACGAAGCAAAGATTCGGACTGAACCAAGTTCTTTTTTGAATCATCAATTTTATTTAAAGCCTGATTTTTCTTCAGCTGAAATGGACGCAAACCGAAAGCTTCATCAAAAAACTCTTTGCGCTCCGTCGGACTCGCAACAAGCACATGATCAATCATACCCTGTCCTATAACGCTGTACGTTCGCTGACCAATGCCGCATTGTGCGAGAAGCAATTGCACATCCGTGAGACGCGCGCTTTGCTTATTCACTTCGTATTCGGAATGTCCATCGCGATAGAGGCGGCGCGTAACTTCAACTTCTTTTAAATCAAGATCCGGATGCGCGTCTCCAGGACCGTCGCTTGCAAGCGTCATGGTAACTTCCGCAAAGCCGGATCGCGTGCGTTTTTCCGAACCGGAAAAAATCACGTCTTCCGATCTTTTTCCGCGAAGAAGCTTTAAGCTCTGTTCTCCCATCACCCAGCGAATCGCATCAGCAATATTGGATTTTCCGGATCCGTTCGGACCAACAACCACCGTAACGCCACGTTTCCCGGAGGCGTCAGGCATAAATTCGAGAACAGTCTTTTGCGCAAAGGTTTTAAAACCCTGAATTTCCAGACGTTTGAGATACATACTGAATGTGCCTATATTAGCGTTAAATACCCGTTCTGGCTAGCGGGTTTCCCCCAGTGTTTACGGCTCCCCGTTTCCAGTCTACGATCTCGATATATGGCAAATCGTCTTGACGCAAGCTTTGAACACCTCCGAGAAGCCTTTTCCGAAGTACTGGCTAAAAACGTGGACTTTCCGCTTGGCGTTATCGTCACGGTTCTTGATGCAAAGGTAACGGCCAATACCGCCCACGCGAGGTTCAAGCTTTCTGTCTTTCCGGAAACAGCTGAACCGGGCATTCTTCAAACCCTAAAAGAATATGATCATGAAATAAAAGATGCGCTTGCAAAACGTCTGCGCATGCGACGTATTCCGCGGCTCCATTATGTTTTTGATAAGACGGAAGCAAAGGCAGCAAAGATTGAAAAAACGATAAATACGCTGAAAGAACAGGGCGAGATTTAGAACGCATTTTAGGCATAAAGCTTGACCAAAGGCCTGTTTTGGGGTAGACTCATCCATTCCTATGAAACGGGATTCACGGATATTCCAGCAGGTTGTTCAAGCGATTCAGCAAGCGAATCGCATTCTTATCGTATCTGATGGAAAGCCTGATGGAGACTCTGTCGGTTCAAGCTCTGCCGTATGGAACTGGCTTCAGCGCGAAGGAAAAGATGCGACGCTATTTTGTCCAAAAGAAATTCAAAGCGTCTTTCGCTTCATAGACGGCTATGCGCATTTCGCGCAGGATCATTCGATTCTTGAGCAGGGTTTTGACCTTGTTCTTGTCTTTGATGCCAGCGATTTGGAACATGGCGGAAATGACGTTCTCCTCGCAAAACTGAAAAAGCCATATACGCTCATCAATATTGATCATCATTCAACCAATCTTGGCTATGGCGATATCAATCTCGTATACACAGACGCCTGTTCCACTTGTGAAGTGGTCTATGATTTTTTTGAAGCAAACCACATTCATATTGATCATCGCATGGCCACGTCTCTTTTAACGGGATTATGTACGGATACTTCAAATTTTTCCAATGCCGGAACCAATGTTCGCGGAATGGAAGCGGCTTCGGCTCTCTGTGCAGCCGGCGCACGCCATTCGGATATCCTGCGGCATCTTGTACAAAATAAAACCGTCCCCGCTCTTCGCTTATGGGGATTGGCGCTTGAGCGTTTACATTTCCGACCGGAATATGATCTCGCCATTACCTATTTTCTCGCCTCAGACATTGCAGAAGTCCCCGGAGGCGATGAAGCCGTTGCAGGCGTCTCAAACTTTTTAAATGCAACCTGCGGAAACTGCGACACGATTCTCGTCCTACGCGAAGAAGACGGTCTTGTGAAAGGTTCGCTTCGAAGCGTAAATCGTGACATTTCAAAATTCGCAAAACTGCTCGGCGGCGGCGGCCACAAAAAAGCCTCCGGATTTGCCGTTCCAGGAAGAATTGAAATACAGGACGAACGCATTCGGATTATGCCCGTACGCGCCTAAAAGCTACGGATACACTATCTCCAGAAAAGAGCTTTCATTAGCACTCAGACAATTTGACTGCTAAATCTGGCTGGGCTAGAATGAAACGGTTATGAAAAACCCCTACGAAATATCCAATCTCACACCGGAAAACTACCTTATCCCGACTGTGATCGAAAAAACACATCAAGGCGAACGAGCATATGACATTTACTCTCGCCTGCTCAAAGACCGCATCATCATGCTCGGTTCCGGCGTGGATGATGAAATTGCAAATGTAATTGTTGCGCAGCTTCTCTTTCTTGAAAGCCAAGACAATACCAAAGACATTAAGCTCTACATCAACTCACCGGGCGGCTCCATTACCGCGGGCATGGCAATTTACGATGCGATGCAATATGTAAAACCGGATGTCTCTACCATTTGTATTGGCATGGCCGCATCCATGGGTGCCGTGCTTCTTGCCGGCGGCGCCGCGGGAAAGCGCCTTGCGCTCCCAAACTCTGAGATCATGATTCACCAGCCTTGGGGCGGATATCAAGGACAAGCAACAGATATTAAAATCCACGCGGAACGCATTATCAAAATGCGTGAAAACCTAAACAAGATTCTCGCAAAACACACAGGCCGACCATTGAAAGAGATCACCGACGATGTCGAACGAGATAATTTCATGGAAGCGGACGAAGCAAAGAAATACGGATTGATCGACAAAGTAATCAAATAACAAAAAAGCCCTGAGCGGGGCTTTTTTGTTATTTATAAACTTGTGTGAGTTCGATGCCAGTATAGAAGTATCTGAGAATACGCTGCCAATCCCAACCATCATTTGCCGCATCAAGTGCGCCGGTAGCGCTCATGCCAACTCCGTGGCCCCAAAGTGTTCTGTTCTTTGCCGCGTCCCATGGCACGGGCACGGAAACGAGCCAAGGATAATTTGAACCGCCATACCAAACCTCTCCCCAAGAACGCGTCCGACCATCGGAGCGAGAAAAATACGGCGTAATGGCGAGGGAACCGTTATACGTCACAATATGTCCGCGCGTCTCATCAACGGCCTGAACAATTTTCGGACTGCGCGTTTCGGAACCATATCCGCGATACACCTGGTCATAACGCGCGTCTACATGGAAGACGCCTCCGTGCTTCGTATTATGCGTGTAATGATACATCGCGTAGGTTCGTGCTGCAGTAAGCAAAGCTTTCTGATATTCGAGCGGGCTCAGATCTGATGTTTCTCCAATACCGTGAAGATACGCTTCCATGGGAAGTTCATTTATAACCCAAACATTTCCAGTATCAGCGACATAGCGAAGCTCAAGCTGGCGGCGAAAGGTATTATCATTTGCTCCGGGAAGCCAGGAAACCGGTCGGGAAAAATCCGCGAGCTCCATCGGCGAAATATCATCATCAGCGTGAAAACGAAAGACGCCCGCAGATTGGCTGGAACAAGGTCCGCCGGAAAGCACATACATGTTGGTTGTGCGATTGAAGGCCACAGCCGATTCTTGCCCAACAGCCAAGTGACAAACCGAAACTCCATTTAAGATAACGGAAACCGGAGCGTATTTTGCGCGAACGACCATGCGATTATCATTTGTTTCAAAAAGTCCTACGCGTATCATTGGCTCATCCGGAAGATTCGCGACTGATGCGGACGAAGGCACTGACGGAGATGTTTCAAACACACCGTCCGAGGTGACCGTGACGGGAATATCAATCCATCCGCCATCAACGGGCTGGTCATCCGCATAGAGCTGAAAACTTGCCGTGTAATTTCCAACACGCGCAGGTCCCTTTACATTAAAAGTCACAAAACCGATCTCCCCCATCTTTGTATCGCTCGTTACTTTTACCGGGAGAGAAGCATCGACCCAACTCGGATCACGGAAGGAAGCAAGGCTCGCCGTTGCACCGGCGACGCCGACTAATTTTACATAAAATTGTTTCCAGGTTTGCGCCCCCTCATTCTTGAAGCCAAGGATCATTTGTTGGCTTTCATTTCCGGAGACCTGGATACTCTGTGCGGAACGTAAAAGAAGCGTCGCCTTATACCCGCTTGCGGCGGCTAAAGCTTGTTCCGTTGCAGCGGTTGTTGCGGTGCTCGCGGATGATGGCTGCGTTGCGGCCGCAACTTGAGGAGTTCCCGGAACAACGATCGGGAGAGAGAAGGCTCCATTCGCCATCCAAGCCGTATCTTCTGCGGCAAGCGTAAACTGTTCATTATAGTTTCCGGGAGCATTCGGAGCGCGTATTTCAATCTTAAAAGAGCCAATTTGCCCAGGTTTTACCTCTGTTTCGGTTAATTTTACGGCATGCGAGTTACTCATCCATAATGCGGTTCTAAAAGGACTGGCACGCTCGCTGGTCGTACCCGCCGTGGAATACACGGAAGCGTAGCTCGTTCCGCTATTACGCCAGGTTTCGCTTCCCGTGTTTTTGAAACGCGCTATCACAAAAACGTTTTGGTCAGGATTAAGCTGCCACTGCGTTCCGCCAAGACTCACGAGCTCCGCACTCCAACGACTATTCGGTTTTGGCTGCGGGATGGAAGAAGCAACCGCAGAACCTGCAGAGGAAGAAGAGGAAGAAACAGTAGACGCTGTTTGTACGGAAGTCTGGGCAGCTGTATCTCCGACAACGATATCAAAAGAGAATCTTCCTCCGGACATGCGCGCGATCGATTCCGCGACGAGAACATATTCCTCGTGATACACGCCTGGCGTGGACGGAGCTTTAATAGAAAAAGTAAATTGTGTTGTCTCCCCGGGATTCACACGCGAGACAGGAAGCTTTTCCGCCTGCTCTTTTGTCACCCAATTAGAAGTCGCAAAAGGACTATCGGATTCAATATGCGCCGTCGGATTAAAATGATACACCGAAACATAATAGGATCCGGAATTGCTCCAATAGGCGCTTCCAATATTTTTAAATCCAACGGAAACCGTTCCCGTTGCGCCCGGCTTTAATTGTCTGGAAAATGTAAGAGAAGTTGCGCTCGCCTGAAAGTCGCTTCTCGTTAAAGCAAAAGCTTGTTTTGGTAGCAGGGATACAAAAGAGGCGGCTATCAGTAAAACAGCAAGGGTATTTCGAAAACGTGACAAAGATAATTTGCCCGCCTTTCTACCAAAAAAGGACGCTATCTGCATAAGTGCTTCACATGAGTATCCTACCATTCAATAGGCCTACATAGAAACGACGTATGAGTGGGGAGAAATATTTCACCTAAGCCTAGCGCCAAAAGGACCATTCTTCATTCTGTCACTCTTTTGACAGAATCGGGGCTGTAAAAATGAACACCTCTTTTGCCCAAAGCGCATTTTCCCACTACAATTCATCCATGTCTCTCACAAGATCGCTCGCATTGAATACGGGTGTTCAAGTTGCCGGGAAAATCGTATCAACAGCGCTCGGTATTGCTATTATAGGGCTTTTAACCCGACTGCTTGGAACAGAGGGATTTGGAGCTTATTCCACCGCGAATGCCTTTTTACAGATTTTCGCTCTTCTCCTCGACTTGGGACTCAATGTCACGCTCGTCGCACTTCTTGGCGAACATGCCGGAGACGAAGCCTATGAACGGCGCTGCACAAGCGCGCTTTTTACGTTGCGCATTGTCATGGCGCTTCTTGTGCTTGGAATCTTCGCCCCATTCGTGGCATTTCTCTCTCCCTATCCGCTCGAACTTAAACTGGCAATTATCGCATTAACAGGCTCTTTCTTCTTTCCAAGCTTAAACCAAGTTGTGACAGGCGTAGAACAGCGCCATCTAAAAATGCATGCAGCCGCCATTGCAGAAAATGTTGGCCGCGTCGTCACGCTCGCTGGACTCTTTATTGCCGTCGCCTTTCACTTCGGGATTGTTCCCATTATGTGGATCATTTCCTTTGCGGGCTTTGCAAACTTCTTTACCAATTTCCTGAGCGCCAGAAAATTCGCTCACTTCGGATGGAATTGGGATCCGGAATTCTGGCTTGAAGCCCTGAAGCGATCCTGGCCCGTCGGACTTTCCATTGCATTTGGACTTCTCTATTTTAAAGCCGATACGATCATCATGTCTTTTTCGCGAAGCCAAGCAGAGGTTGGTATTTACGGAGCCGCATATCGCGTGCTGGAAATATTAATTACGGTTCCCTTCATGTATGCCGGCGTGCTTCTCCCTATTCTTTCCAATGCCTGGGCAAAAAGAGATCAAGCTCGTTTCAAAAAACTCTTGTCCGCCTCCATCGACGTAATGGCCGTTCTCGTTATACCGATCATTGTTGGTACGTGGTTGCTCGGCGTGCGCATCATGACTATTGTTGCCGGACCGGAATTCGCCGATTCCGGACGCATTCTCTCCGTGCTTATTCTTGCCATCGGCGCCATTTATTTGAATACCGTTTTTTCTCATTCCGTTGTTGCCATTGATGCGCAACGCAGTATGTTGCCCTTTTATGCCTTCGTCGCCATCAGCGCCCTAACCGGATATCTGATTCTCATCCCTACATATGGCATGTGGGCCGCTGCGTGGATCACGGTCGCTTCGGAAGTCATTATAGGGCTAGGATCACTCTATGTAACAAAAAAAGCGCTCCCGATCGGATATAAGCCAAGGGCGACGCTTGCTGCTATTGCCTCTTCAGCTGTGATGGCACTTACCGTTTGGCCACTTCGAAATATGTGGATTGTTCTTCCCATTTTCGTTGGCGCACTCACGTATACAATCATGATTGTCAGCTTAGGCGGTATCCCTATGGAGATCATTCGAGAAGTTCTCAAAAAGAAAAAAGACACCACTCCTTTTTCCCCGCTCACATGATCATAAAAAAACTTTCCTTTGTTCTTATTGCCTCTCTCTGTCTCGTTGGGACTGGTTGTTCTCCTGAAAAGAAATTGGAAACTGCAGCAAGCATTCCTTCGACCTCTGTAGAAACAAGCGCCCAAAATCCCAAGGTGGAATCTGTAGCGGATGGATTGGAAAAAATAACATTTCAATTTGGGGCATCCACGCAAGAGCATTTACTGCTCTATAAAATTGATCCGACGCAATATGACTTTTCAATCGAACACACAAGTTCCGCGAGAAGTATTGCGGACTGGCAACTTAGTTTAGGCATACCAACGCTTGTGGTAAACGGCGCATACTTTCATGAGGATTATTCCCCTTCCGGAATGCTGATTGTAAATGGAGAGCGCGTCGGTTCACGTGCATTTGATCTTGATAAGTCCGCACTACTCGAACTCTCACCGCTCCCGCAAATTATTGATACGCAAACGGAAGTCCTTCCCGCTCAAACAGAACATGCGCTACAAAGCTACCCCTTGCTTGTACAGAATGGAATGAATGCCATACAAAGCGACAGCGGACTTGTCGCGAGAAGAAGCTTCTTCGGATTTGATGCAGACGGATTTGCCTATATTGGAATCTTGCCGGATGCTGAGCTCAGTCTCTTTGAGCTTGGCCACGTTCTCGAAAGCATGAATATCAAATGGAAAAAGGTTCTCAATCTCGACGGCGGACCTTCAAGCGGACTTGCCGTTGCAAACGGAGATATTGAAAACAGTATTTTTCCGGTTCCGAATGTTATTGTCGTAAAAGAGAAAGTATCAAAAAAGCCTTAAAAACAAGGCTTTTTAGCTTCACAAAAAAAATAAAAACCCCGACATAACATCGGGGTTTTTATTTTGTGCAACTCTAACGCTTTACCCAGGCAAGAATCATGAGCGCAACGGCAACCAAGTTAAGAACAGCATGCGCCATCATCTGCGAAGCAGGTAGTCCCACCAAAAGCATATACACATGTGTTGCAAGAACGACTACGGCACCGATCCAAAAAGACCACATCGACAAAGAACTTGCTTTGTTCATAAAAAGAAAATGAGTGGCCATAAGGCTAGCCTCCCTTTAAGGATACAGGGAAAAACAGAGACGGAACATGCGCGCTCAAGCTAACAAACTTTCAATCAAATATCGAAATCGCGCACTGCGAATAGCGGCCATGTGCAAGTTAATTGGTTTCACAAGAGGAAAAAATCGTTCTTCAATAAGCGTATGACGCATTCCCGTTAGCCCCGCTCTTGGTCCATTCAGTATCCATGAAAACAACAGATTCGGATCCCACGGACAATAGGTATTCACAATTTTCAATGCTCCTGATTGAATGCGCTTCGCCACCGTCTCAGGAATAAAAACTTCCGAAGCGAAAATATCCGCTTGATTGAATACAATGAGGCGCACAGAGTCCGGTAAAGTTTCCTTTTGGAGAAATTGGAAGAATAAAAAAGCTCCTAAGGAATGACAGATAATAACTTCCGGCGATTCCTGTTCCAAGAAGCGATGAAGCGCGTGATGCGTTTCTGCACGCTGTGCAATCGCACGCTCGCGGTCATACACTCCAAGTGTATAAAAAGGATTCAGCGACTGCAGAAAAGAAGCCTCCTCTTTAATATCCCATCGAAATGCTTTTACTCCCCCATTCTCAATATCCGAATGAAACGCAGAAAAGCCAGCATCGATCCCCTGTGCCGGACGAAAAACGGAAAAGTGAATACCCGTTGCGAATCCATGAACGAGAACAATGCGAGACATGATGGTGTGTTAGTACAGTAAATACTAAGAAATGTCCATTTAAAATAGCCTAATGACTAAGAGACGATCTAAAGAATTCGGGATATGCTTTTTGAAGCTCGCTAATCCCAATGACTTGGCCATAAACTTCAGATTCGCAGGCTATCGCTGTAGGAATACCCAGAAAACAGTCATTCGAAGTGTCCATTGTCGCCCCCCCCAGAGTTTCCATGATCGATCTTCGCAGATATGACACATGACCCGTTGTTACCGTTTATGCCGCTTATAAGACTATCCGTAACCATAAGATTTTCTTCTGCTATTCTAAATGAAAATCCATGCACACGTAAACTATCTCCTATGTGCGCCTGCTCTGGCTGGCATACTTTGTACGGAAGTCCCGAAAAGAGCTCTTCACCCGTTTTTATTAATCTAAAAACCCAAATATCTTTTTATGGGTCTTCCAGCAAAGAGGGACCGATAAGATAGACACTGTCCGTATTAACCATGCCTCGGTTATCTGCCGTCACAGCACCGCAAGCACCGCCCGCTGGAGCCCTTACATGATAATTGCTTCAAACGATTCCACTCGAGCGAATTACAGTGCCCAAACCGGTGGAAAGCGGCTCAGAATAAGTATCATCAGCAGAACAAATATTTTCAATAACGGATGGGATTATATTAGACTGGTCAGTGGTAACAACGGGCTAATATTTTTTGATAACCTCAACAGTCTCGCTTGATAGAAAAAGGCCAGAATCAATTTGGAAAAATCCGTCCCCATTATCTACTAAAGAATACCTTAGAGTATATCTCTGTCTACGTAGACCAATTTTATCATTTTCAGTAGCGATAAATTCAACAGCGCAGGATTCATCGGTGCAAGATACGGACTCGATGTTGTAGTTAAGAATATTCCTATAACCAGCCTCCCATTCATCGTATGGATGATGTGCTTGGAATGTAGTTGCTAAAAGGCTATAAGCTCTTTGCTAATCCTGATCATTCAAATAGCTGAAAAAGGCCTTCATTGTTTCTTCTATTGCATTCACATTTATCCCCTTATTATGAAATGAAATACTCTCTGAAGGCGTCGTCTACTGGGGCTCTTGAGCCACGTCCGCATCCGAAGATAGACAACCCGCACCAAGGAGAGCTGGGGCCACCAAAAAAAAGAAAGGTTTTTCATAATTTTATTCATGCATAACGTACACAAATGAAGCGCTATGCACAAAACACCTTTTTATGATTATATGATTTTCCCCAAACACGAAACCTTAGTATTCCTGCTAAGGTTTTCTAGTCCGATAAGGTGCTATTCCTACATCCGCCCGCATCACAGACCTCATTGCAAATATTATTAGCATCGCACGAATAGCCGCAATCAAAATCGATCAAGCTTTTCTTTTTTCGCTATTGTTGAACCGGTCTACAGACACTCGCCTCTTGATCCATAGTTTGCGCTTTGTGCCGCGTAACCATCTTTATAGAGTGTCAGAGTCCACTATGTACAGCTAGCACCAAAAAGCGCAAAACCAATGAGAGTGAGCGAGATTTTTTTATTCTGTACATAGGAATAAAAATTACAGATACCGATCTAGTAATGCTGACGAGACGCCTCATAAGATAACCGCCGTTAATCATCAACTATAATATCAGATTGTTAAGCTCTAAAAAGCAAAATAGTTGGAATTGAAATGCACGGATATCATAACGCCCCCACAGGAGAACCCTGTGGGGGCGTTTGCTCTTCATGAGCAGTTGGGAAGCGTCGTGGGGTATTGGAGTCCAGCTACGCTGCCCTTGAAGTGGTTCGGAGTGTAGATGCCGGAAGAAACGGTCACCCCCCTCGGCACATTGCAGCCGGGAAGAAGCACTGTCCCAGGCTCAATCACTGAACCCGCGCCAATGCGACATCTGTCGCCAATGATCGCCCCAATCTTCCGACGAGGCAGCTTGATCTCTGCGAGCTTCGCATCGCGATAGTCCCGAATGACGACCCCGTCGCCATTAAAGCCCGTGCGATGCAAGACATGCACACCCGGCTCGATGAAGACATTATGCCCGACGATCGAGTCGGAGAGCACAACATTTTCTTCGATCTGGGTACCGGCGCAGATAACGGCTCGCTTCACGACAGAATTCGTGTTGACGAAGGTCTTGTCGCCGATAAGTGCCGGCCCGACGATCTTCGCGCCAAAGCGAATGGTCACCCGCTCCCCGAACCAAAGCGGCGACCGAAGCACCGAATGCGAATCAAGGTTCACGAGATAGCCCCCGAAGAAGTTCCGAGAGCCGATCGTGTGAATGGTTGGATGGACCGCGGCGAACGACGCGCGCTTCTCCCGAAATTCGGCCTCGTTGCGGATGGCATACAGTCCATGTTCACTGGGCTTGTACTCCCGAAGACATATGCTGGCGGATGAGCCCTTCTTCGGCTGATACCGCATAGGTGGCATGCGGCCCCTAAGGTCATCGTCACCGAGCTCCTTCGCGTGCCCAAGGTAAAGCCTCTTGGCCTCCTCACGGTCCACCTCGCCGTCTCCTCCCACGGGATACCAGTGATCGAAGGGATCCACGAGGTTCCCGAGGAATACCTCAATCACCTCCCCCATGTCTGAGATAAGCTCTTCCATCCTAAGCCCCAAAGCTGAACTACCCTTTTTCATGCTTCCTCCTAACGTTGACTGAAAGCATAAGCAGTGAAGCAAAATTACGCGAAATTTACAAGTAAATGAAAAGACGGCTCATAATGAGCCGTCTTACCCAACAGAACGTCAGGTGTTTCAAGTGCAAAGAAGGGGAGCCTGCGCGAGTTTGTCAGGATCATGCCGAGACAGCCTGCGCTCCAGCTTGTCCGCCAGTGACGTAATCGCCACCCCTTCGGAGAGAAGTGGCGTGCGGATAGGCCGGTAAGACGTGCCATCAAGATCATCCACCACAAGCGGTGTCCTAGAGATCTCTACGTACTCATGGATCAGTTCGTCCGTTGGAGCCTCATTATTCATGATAACCGCATTGATTCGACCTTGACCGAGTTCCTCCTCGATCGCCTTACAGAAACAACTCGCCGGATAGCCTTCGGTCTCGCCTGTCTTGGTCGTAAGATTCATAACGAACGCGCATTTGCCATTTGCGCCACGGATCGCTTCCGATACCCCATCAACGAGGAGCGCTGGAATGATGCTTGTGTAGAGATCACTGGGGGCCCAGCACGATGAGATCAGCTTCACGGATTTCCGTAAGAGCCTCTGGATCCACCGGCACGGCCGGCTTAAGCCAGTATGTGCGGATCGGCGCCCGCGGACCACTCGGAACATCCGATGATATGCTCGCCCTCGGTGAGGGTTCCATCCTCCAACCTAGCGTAGAGATGCGCCGACACAGCAGACACCGGAATTACCCGGCCTTTCACGCGAAAAATCTCATGTGCTGCATCAATCCCCTGGATAGGGTCATTTACAAAGACCTGTTACAGGCCGAGCAGAAGACGATAATATTCAGTTTCTTATCTACTGGCACGTCCTTTGTTAAAGGGAGCAGGTTGTTATTTAATAAGAAAAGACCCGCTTTATCTAACCCCAAGTAACACAAAAGCCCAGCAAAATGCTGAGCTTTTCTGGTCCGGCAACGGGCTACTCTCCCAGGACCGGGTTGGGTCCAAGTACCATCGCTGCTGACGAGCTTAACTTCCGTGTTCGAGATGGGAACGGGTGGGTCCTCGTCGCTTGAGCCACCGGCCTTTGCACCGCAGAATAGGTATCTGCGGAGAAAAGGCCGATGTATTTTCAAAAGAAAGCTTATGGGGCTTTCCCTTGAAAATAATCGGATCGAATCGTTATACGTGCAAGGCACTTTTCTTACATAGATTGCAAGACACGCCTTTACACGGCGCCATCCAGCAAGAGCCGGATGGCCAAAACATGGGACTATTAGTACAGCTCGGCTCAACACTTCACAGTGCTTACACCTGCTGCCTATCAACCTCCTCGTCTAGAAGGGTCCTCATACGAAGGTTAATCTTGAGGTTGGTTTCACGCTTATATGCTTTCAGCGTTTATCCATGCCGAACGTCGCTACCCGGCAGTGCTCTTGGTAGAACAGCCGGTTCACAAGAGGTTCGTGATTCCCGGTCCTCTCGTACTAAGGAATCGTCCTCTCAACCTTCCGCGCGCACAGTAGACAGGAGACCGAACTGTCTCACGACGTTCTGAACCCAGCTCGCGTACCGCTTTAATAGGCGAACAGCCTAACCCTTGGGACCTGCTCCAGCCCCAGGATGCGATGGGCCGACATCGAGGTGCCAAACCTCCCCGTCGATGTGGACTCTTGGGGGAGATCAGCCTGTTATCCCCGGAGTAGCTTTTATCCGTTGAGCTTCCGCCGTCCGATATCGTACGGTCGGATCACTATGTCCTGGTTTCCCATCTGCTCGACTTGTAGGTCTTGCAGTTAAGCTAGCTTTTCCCATTGCGGGATCAGCGCGATTTCCATCCGCGCCTAGCTAACCTTTGTGAACGCCTCCGTTACTTTTTGGGAGGCAACCGCCCCAGTTAAACTACCCACCAGATACTGTTTTACAAACCGGTTTCACGGTCCGTAATGAGAATAACGACAGGGCAAGGGTGGTGTCTCATTGGTGCTTACGCTCCCACCTACTCTGAACATGCCAAGCCGTTACCCAATATCAAGTTGTAGTAAAGCTTCACGGGGTCTTTTCGTCTGACTGCGCGTACAGGGCATCTTCACCCCACTTGCAATTTCGCCGAGTACTAGGTTGAGACAGTTGCAAACTCGTTATGCCATTCGTGCGGGTCGGAACTCACCCGACAAGGAATTTCGCTACCTTAGGACGATTATAGTTATCGCCGGCGTTCATCAGCGCTTCGATTCAAGGCTGCCTCCCGAAGGATTCACCCCTCCTCTTAACGTTCTGACACTGGCCAGGCATCACCCCCTATACGTCACCTTGCGGTTTAGCAGGGAGCTGTGTTTTTGGTAAACAGTCGGTTTGCATCTTTTGCTGAGGGCTGTCTTGCGACAGCCAGGCCTTATCCCGAAGTTACGGCCGCTGTTTTGCCGAGTTCCTTAACCTAGTTTCTCTCGTACACCTTGGCACACTTATGCCCACCCACCTGTGTCGGTTTCCGGTACGGTTTCCTCATGCTTAGCCCTAGAGGTTTTTCTTGGCACCGCAGTCCCGATCCTTGTCCTGCTCTCGCAGGACTTGCGCTTACCCCGAGGCTTATGTCTGGCGGATTTGCCTACCAGACACCCCTGAGTACCCAAAGTCTCATTCCAAGAGACTCGATCAGTTGAACGATGCGTCCCCCCATTGGAAACACAAGGAAGTGCAGGAATATTAACCTGCTGTCCATCGACTACGCCTTTCGGCCTCGCCTTAGGACCGACTAACCCAGGGACGATTCGCGTTGCCCTGGAAACCTTGGGTTTACGGTGAACGGGATTCTCACCCGTTTTTTTGCTACTTATGCCGACATTCTCTCTTCTGTACGCTCCACGGTGGCTCACGCCTTCCGCTTCGACGCTGAACAGAATGCTCCCTTACCGATGCAGCGTCCCGAAGGACACTCACATCCCGCGACTTCGGTATCATACTTGAGTCCCGGTAAGTTTTCGGCGCCGGACAGCTTGACCAGTGAGCTGTTACGCTTTCTTTAAAGGATGGCTGCTTCTAAGCCAACCTCCTGGTTGTATAAGCCGTCCGACCACCTTTCGCACTTAGTATGAATTTTGGGACCTTAGTCTGCGATCAGGGCTGTTTCCCTCTTGTCCGATGGAGCTTAGCCCCCATGGACTGACTATTGGGAACGCAATGGCGGTATTCGGAGTTTGGTTGGGGTACGTAAGCTTGCGCCCCGGACCCCATTCAGTGCTCTACCCCCGCCACGCTATGGACCAACGCTAGACCTAAATCTATTTCAGGGAGAACCAGCTATCACCCAGCTCGATTGGAATTTCTCCTCTAGCCACAACTCATCCCCGAGTGTTGCACGGCTCGTGGGTTCGGACCTCCACGCACTTTTACATGCGCTTCATCCTGGTCATGGCTAGCTCGCCGGGTTTCGGGTCGTGTATATGCCACAAACGCCCTATTCAGGCTCGCTTTCACTGTGGCTTCGTCCCCTCGGGGACTTAACCGAGCGACATATAGCACACTCGTCGGCTCATTCTTCAATAGGAACGGTGTGACGGACCTAAGCCCGCTCCACCTCCTTGTAAGCATACGGTTTCAGAAACTATTTCATCGCCCTCCCGGGCTGCTTTTCAACTTTCCATCACTGTACTTGTTCACTATCGGTCAGTAGGAGTATTTAGCCTTGGCACATCGTCGTGCCTGCTTCCTACGAGGTTTCACGAGCCTCGTAGTACTCTGGATCTGGACTCGGTCTATATTCTTATTTTCATCTACAGGACTATCACCGTCTTTGGTTTTGCTTTCCAGCAAATTCGATTAAGAAGAATATACTCCGTGCACTATCGCGGGATGTGCATCGTCCGTCCGCAACCCCCATATAACGAAAGCCCACGCTCGCCCTTACGTCCCCTTAGAAAAACTTGCGTTTAACTTTGGCAACATAAGTTAGTTATATAGGTTTGGGCTGGTCCCGTTTCGCTCGCCGCTACTAAGGGAATCCTGCTGACTCTTTATCCCGTCGCGACCAAAAAATGATCGTGAGGGATAAAGAGTCAGCGTAAATTTGTTTCTTTTCCTTTGGGTACTGAGATGTTTCACTTCCCCAAGTTCCCTCCCTATTCCTATGTATTCAGAATAGAGTCTGCTGAGTTCATCAACAGGGGTTTCCCCATTCGGACATTCCCGGATCAAAGGTTGCTTGCCACCTCCCCGAGACTTTTCGCAGGCTGCCACGTCCTTCATCGGCTCCTCTCTGCCTAGTCATCCACCGTACGCCCTTTCGTGTTTTAGCCATCCGGACCTCCTGCGATTGCAGGAAATGCGGACAGCACCAAAGGTGTGTACTTGCTATTGCTTAATGTAATGATTATGCCTTGCACGTATAACGTTTCGATCGTTATGCCGCGCATCTTCAATTGTGAAGTTGCACCTTGTCCGCTTCTGGAAGAACCGGTGAGTCGGACAAGGACGAAGTACGCTTCGGAAGCGTCACTCGTCCATGGCAAACTCGTGAAAACAAAAAGGGCTTGGTTTGGGGCCAAGTCCTTTCAGGGATCTGAAGATCTCTGATTAGCTTAGCCGTGATGGCGAATCGATGTTCGCAAGATAGGAATAGCTCATTGAGAGTCTCCAGAGGTTCACATGCTTGAAGCATTAGTGAACGTGGTAAATTGAAGTGTCACAATAGTATAGAAATCCAAAACCCTTGTCAAGCGTTCGCAAATCATCGCAAATTTCCTAGAAATTCGCCCAAAATAAAGGGATCCGCCACAGCCAATTTTTCTTCACAATTCTCTAGTTTTTAGAAAAGTATGCACAGATGAAAAACAGCGCTGGACAACTTCATCCAGAGGCTGAAAAATAGACCCATGAAAAGCTATGAAATCCGCGCCATCGGAAAGACAACAGAAGCCTGGCAATCCGAAGCGATCAAGAGCTGGCTCACGCGACTCTCCCCTTATATAAAAACAAGCATCAAGGAACTCCCGGAAGGTCATGAAGGTTCCGTAAAACCCGACCTCGCAAAAACGCGAGCACGCGAAGCGGAAGTGCTTTTAAAAAAACTTCCCGAGCAAGCGTTCATCGTCGCACTTGATGAGACAGGAAAAAATATTTCTTCAGAAGCGCTCGCGCATGAACTGGAACAACAAACAGATAATGGAACCGCAATCGTTTTTCTCATCGGCGGCTCGTGGGGACTCGATGAATCGGTACGCCATCGCGCCAACCTTGTGCTATCGTTTGGAAAGCAAACGCTCCCACATAATCTCGTAAAGATTATTCTGCTCGAACAACTGTTTCGAACAGAGGCTATCTTGCGAGGAAAGACCTATCATAAATAATATCTTCCCATTGACAAAACGCTTATTTTCTGATAATATATTCTGTTATGCCACGATTTGAACCATCCCCGCTTGCCGATGCAAGCCCCGAAGAAATCAAGAAGGCCATCGATAAACTCGATCCGCCTCCAAATGAAAAAGCCAAGATTATTCGCTTGGAAGATTATCGGAAACAAAAAGAAGCTGCGAACGTAACAGAATTGTCCGAAGAAGACTTGGAAGAAATTCCGAATGGAGAGCTCGAATTATCCGAAGCGGACTTAGAAGAAGTCCCGGAAGAAGAAGAGTTCGCCTTATCCGAAGATGACCTGGAAGAAATGCCGGGCGGTATTCACAAAGCTGAATTGCATGCCATCGAATCCAAGGAAGGCAAATGGCGTTTCAAAATCGGTGCGGCTTCGGAAGCTTCGCCAGCACATCCCGACCGAAATGAAGACGCCTATTACTATTCCGCAAAACGCGGCATTCAGTTTGTCGCCGATGGTATGGGCGGCGTCCCTGCCGGAGACCATGCATCCGCAGCGGCGGCCGAACAGCTTACGCGTATGCAAGTTGAATCCATGGCTCCCGTTACAAAGAAAGTGTATGAAGCCGACATGAACACGCCTCTTACAAAAGAGGAAGTTGAAACGGCAACGGGTGATATTTTGCAACGCATGAATGATGCCGTGGAACGACTTGGTCAAGAAAACGAAACCGTCCAAGCAAAAGCGCGCGAATCTTTTAAAGAACAACTCGGGCAGGATTTTAATCCGTCAAAAGAAAGCCACAAGAAAGTGATGGATATTCTTCTGAAACAGATCGGATGTACAGCCTCACTTTCCAAGGTCTGGCGCAACACGGAAGGAAAAGAACAAATGACTATCGGCCAAGTCGGTGACAGTCGTATTTACCGATTGCGCAAAGGCAATCTCGAACGACTCACCCGCGAAGACTCCCATGTTCAAGTTTTGATTGATGAAGGAATCAAAGATAAAAACGGCGAGCCCGTTTTAGACGATGCGGACGTCACACGGGAAATTGATAAAAAAGATATTATTGCTCTGGCGGAAAAACGAAAGGAACTTGCGCCGCTTGTGATGAAGCTCGTGCGCAATCCGAATCAATATGTCACGCTCGACAGTTTTCGAAACATGATTACGCAAGGCATTGGCCTGCAAAAGATTATGAAAGAACAATTCGGCACCGAGTTTAAACCGCGCATTAAAACGGTTGAACTCGAAGATGGCGATCTCGTTCTTACCGTCTCGGACGGTGTCGGTGATAACCTCACGGATGCGGAAATCCAAACCATTCTGGTACAGAATGAAAATGATCCGCTCAAAGCGGCTAAAGAACTTCAAACCATGGCGACCGAGCGCGCCATCCGAGGAAAAGATGGAAACGCGCGTGCAAAAATGGATGACGTTACTGCCATTGTCACTGCCTATAAAAAAGCCTAAATAAAAAGGAGAATAAAAAAACACGCCGCGAGAGAAATCTCGGGGCGCGTTTTAAAAGAAGAGGGAGCTCTTGGAGCGCTAGCTCTCGTCATGCGCTTCATTGAGGCGTAGGACGGGCACACTCCCAGAATTGTCAAAGACTTGTCCCGCCTGGCTGAAGGAAAAATGAATGGTGCGACTGTTTGCGAAACCACGCAAAGCTGAAAGCGTAAGTTTGCTGGGGATGACCGCGGGGTCTTCCCTAACCGGCTGCAGGATGGCCGTGAATTGCGAGCCTTCACGATCCTTCCAGTACGTTTGGAAAGCCACGGTCTTGTTCTCATGCGTGAGGTAAACCGTGAGGTCATCCATAACGATGTCGCCGGGAAGACTCTGCAGTTTCCCGGGCTTGATGTGAAGTCGAAGAACGAGCCGATGCTCGCCGTCATGACGACGTTCTCTATCACAACGAACGCTCGCGCGCGCGATGCTGAGGAGAACGCGCTTTTTCCAACCTAATCGAATGTCCACTACCATGTGTTTTCTCCCTTCATGGTACTTAGAGTCCTAGCAAGTTTTTCGGCTTTTGTCAATGGATACCTCGCGGGATGATTTCCATCGTGTTACAATATGTTTGTAAATTTTTCACGTCCCTTATTATGCCCCCAAGAAAAACAAAAACGAAAAAAAAACCAACCATCCAAGAAGAAGCTGTAAAGTTTTGTCCGCCCGTTAAAGACGGATACGGTGCCCACTGGCATGTTGTAATCTGGATCATTGTCCTGGCCGTTTTACTTTCCTCTGTCACAATGATCTACGCGACATTCGCGTTCACAACGCGCATTTCAAATACGGAATCGCTCAATGCAAATACGCAGCTGCAAAGCAGATTGCAGAATGTAAATGATCGGCTCGATCTCATGGAAGGAGAGCTACAAAATCTCCGAACGGATCTCAAACCTGCAGAGGCGCCCACGGTGAACGCAACAAGCACACAATAAAAAAAATCCTCCCGCCTCGAGAAAAGGCGGGAGTTTTTTACGCAGGACAGTCGTCTTGCGGATCAGAGTCGGATAGAGCTTCCTCCGCCACACAAAATTGATTGGGAATAGCTTGTGCGAAGCTGCCTGCGACAAGAAGGAATTCCTTGATAGGGACAAGCTCATCCGCCACCTCCGTTTGAAACACAGGAGGACAGGGAGAGACAATGGCTCGGAGAACGTTTCCACCCAGATCCGTCCAATGCAGATCAAGCGGGAGAAACATGGGCTTTTTCAGATGCCGCGCTCTAATATGAAGCGAGGTGCGGATCCAATAAGGAGGAATGGAGCGCTCGCGCTGGAGATAGATTTCCAGCTCCTGTTTTGCGCTGCTATAGCGCGGCCACATGCGCTCAATGCCCTGAAGAAATTCGAGATGTTTGTGTACAAAGAGGTCAATTGGCTCCTCTGTCATAAAGGGCTCCTTTCTCTATCTGCCTATATGATTTTGCGCTCCTTGTCAAGGTATACGCATACATTCATGTTATCATCGAAGCGTATGGAAATGAATCCTTTTGAAGGCTGGCATTCCACTCCCGCGCCGCATCAAAAACCAGAAGCGCTCACATTCGAGCGCGTGGAAAGTCCTTTTCTGGAAGTAGGTTTTGCAACACGCGGAAAGGGAGGACGGTTACGCAATGAAGACACTGCCTACTATGACATGGATCGAGGAATCTTTTGCGTAGCCGACGGCGTGGGCGGATCTGTGCGCGGAGATCTTGCATCAAAAGCTGTCGCGGAATCCCTCCAAAAAAGCGCAATCCTCGCTGAGTCCAATGATCAACTTCGTGAAGTATTCAGTGAAAAGGAGGAAGCGCCACTCCAACAAGAGGATGTTGAAACTGCTATACGCGTACTCGCCAGCATGTCTATTTATAGACGTGTACAAGCGCTCAAAGGAGCCGACACAACACTCTCGCTCGGGAAGTTCTGGGAAGATGCGCGTGGGCAAGAAAAAGTGAGCATCGTGAATATTGGAGACAGTCGAATCTATCGGCTGCGCGCCGGAGCCTTAGAACAGCTCAGTAAAGACGACTCCATTGTTCAGATGTTTATCGAACATGAAGTACCCGATGCGGATGGAATTCCAATTATGGATGCGGAAGATATTTCCCGTTCCGTCCGAGTATCAACGCTAAAACAATATGCAAAGAAAGATAAATATTTTCTAAGCATGGTCGCCTTCGCTGACAAAGTCGCAAAAGAAGAAAACCGAAAAGTCGACCAGCTCACACTGGAAGAAGTGCGGCATTTTGTCTTAAATACCGTACTTATTTCCAGCCATCCTAATCCACAAACCTTTGATGTAAATCGCGGTGATGTTTTTCTCGCTATGAGTGATGGAATTCATGATAATCTCACGGATGAACAAATCGAAGCCATCACAAGAAAATACGAAGACGACCCGGAACGAGCCGCCCAGGAACTCACAAGAGCAGCTCTCGCTGTTTCAGAGGAAGACGACGATATCCGTTCAAAGCCGGACGACATGACCGTGCTTGTGATAAAAACAAAAAAAACCTAACAAAAAAGAGCGCCGGGGCGCTCTTTTTTGAATCGTTATAAACGTATGGTGGGCAAGGTGGGACTTGAACCCACAATCCTTTTCAGGAACTAGGTCCTAAGCCTAGCGCGTATGCCAATTCCGCCACTTGCCCATCATGCATATACAACTTTGTGCGAGCTGGAGCGTATCTTAGTTTTGAGATTTTTTCAATCCCAGAGCTACTGAATATTCGCTACAGCAAACACAGTTTGAAACGGCTCCGAAAAAATAACAATGGACTTTGTTTGGTTTATATCAAAGCCTTCAGGCAAATCATATGTCTGAATACCAGACGAAGCCTTGAGCTCTCCGAGTCGAACTGCGCCGTTTTGCTCAAGCGCTTTTTTATCGCTTGGACTCAAACCGTTGCTAGCCGAAACAACAAGCCGCGGTCCGGCCGCCACGGAAAAATCTTCCGAAAAAACCACTTGATAATGCATATCATTCTTCACGATCTTTGCGCTCCCATCTGCGGAAAAGGCATTCATTCCCTGAAAATCGGCAAAACGCTCAATACGCCCCGCTTTCATAAGATTAATCGAGTGCATTAATTCCTGATAACGTTCATCCTCCGATAGGCTCTTCGGCGGATCTTTTTCGAGCATCGTCTGCATATTTGCATGTATATCCTCAGGGGTCATTTGCTCCAGCTGAGCAGCTGTCGGTACTTCTCCTGGAGTGTAAGGAGGCACCGTGGAACAACCACTTCCTAGAAGGACAAGAACGAAGAAACCGGAGCCCAGAGAGCGCAGTATTTTCATGTCATAAGCTTATCAGAAAAGCTGAAGTCAGTGTAGAAAATATTATCTGCCATGGATTGACAAAATCGCATCTTTGTGCTACGGTTGGCTTTAAGCTACATAATATATTCTATGCGCAAAACTCTCATTTCCCTACTCACATTCGCGCTTATTGCCTCCCCGCTTATGGGTCTTGGCAATACTGCGAAAGCTGCAACAACAAACACCGCCGTTCGCGGTGAAAGCGCCTTAACGGTGTATTGGTATGCTCCGGACGGAAAACGCTATACCTTTCCGAATGCAAGCACCTATTTCACCTGGTTCCCATCATTTGACACCGTCACAAATATCTCGGATGCTGATCTCCAGGCCATTCCGCTTGGCAATCAGAACGTGACCTATCGCCCGGGTGCGAAGTTGGTCAAAGTTCAAACAGATCCGAAAGTCTATGCTGTTTCAAAAAACGCCTTACTTCGCCACGTGACCAGCGAATCGCTTGCACATGATTTGTACGGTGCCGACTGGCGCCTTCAGGTAAAAGATATCCCTGACACATTCTTCACGAACTACACAGTTGGTACACCAATTTACTCCGCATCTGATTACAATGTCAGCAATGAATACAATGGCGTTACCTATCCGCATGAATCGTTGAAAACGGCGACGACTGGAAGCACGAATCAAAGTGGCGCGCTTACGCTGAGCGCGGATCGAACATCCATAAACTCAGGCGAAGCCGTGACACTTACAGCTAATTATAATGGAACGCTTCCGGCCAACGGACGTATTGAAATTAAAGAAGTTCGCACGGGTAACATTGTCCAAACTTGCTACAGCGGTTCTTGTTTGATCACGGTCAACCCAATACAACAGAGCGGTTATGATTCCCTTCAATACATGGCGACCGTTAAAGATCAGTATGAGAGCCAACTCGTAACACAGTATTCGCCGGTTGTGTCTTTCAACACAACGGCACAAAATACAGCGTCTAACGACGGCATGAACTACGTTAACGGTCTCACGCTTCAGGTGGATCAAACATCCATTGCTTCCGGTGATAGAATTAAACTCACCGCTAATGCGTTTAACGCAGGTAACTGGAATTACATAGGTAACCGTATTGAGATTCGCGATCTTCGCAATGGCTCAATCGTACAGACCTGCAATGACCAAAGCTGGTGCGTTGCTAATATCGCGGTAAATACGCTAGGCAGCGAAACCCAGGCGCAGTTTGAAGCGCACATCTACGATCGCAATGGAGCCTTCTTGATGAGCCAGATCGGCCCCGTGATTTACCTCACGAGCACCGGTTCAACCGGCACATCTTCAACCGGTAGCACGACGGATACGCTCACAGGAAATGCGAATGTTGAATTCAACCCAAATTCGAACTTGCGCACAAATGGGACTGTCTACATCTCCGCAAATGTATTGAGCACAAATGCTCGTACGGCTGATCTCGTAACGCGTATCTATGACGAACGTACGAGCTCTCCGATTGCGACTTGTTACGGCGCCATGACTTGTACTGCAAGTTATTTCACCGGCACGAGCCCAATCAACACGCATATCTATGCGACCGTGACCTCGGTTTCAAACCCGGGATCCATTGAAACCTCGCATTATCAGTTAACAACCACAAACTAAAAACAAACTAAATTAAAAACCCCCGCCATTCGGCGGGGGTTTTTGTTATTTTGCGCGTTCCACGTACTCCCCTGTTTCTGTATTAACGATGATTTCTTCCCCCGCTTTGATAAACATCGGAGCGCGGATTTTTAAGTCGCCTTCAAGCGTAACTTCTTTTGTCATGTTTCCTCCACTCGCAGTATTTCCCGCGACAACTTCCGGCGCTTCAATAACTTTGAACGCCATCTTTTTTGGAAGCTCGACAGCAAGAGGCTTACCTTCATAAGCGGTGATATGGACTTCCAAACCTTCGCGAAGATACTTCCCCTGCTCACCTACATCTTCTTCCGACATGGTGGCCTGCTCATAGTTTTCATTATCCATGAACGTGTACCCACTCTGATCTTTGTATAAAAACTGCATGCGCCGATGATCCACGGCTACAAGATCAATCGTCTCGGCAGACTTAAACGTACGCTCAAGAACTTTGCCAGATTGAATATTTTTCATCCGCGTACGAACGAATGAGCCGCCTTTCCCCGGGTTCACGTGCTGGAATTCAGACACAACCCAGAGGCCCTGCGCGTCTTGAATTACGACGTTCTTTTTAATTTCATTTGGTGAAGCCATAACACGGTGGAATAGTTAAAATCTGACAAGAGCATGCTCGACCAACGCCATTTCGTCAACTAAAAGCGCTTTCGAACCGGAATAGGCATGACATCACTAATAGAATCAGTGCCCGCAAGGAGCATCACAAGACGATCGACGCCAAAAGCCATTCCCGCCGCATTTCCCATGCGAGGAAGCGCTTCCATAAAACGTTCATCAATAGGCCAAACCTCTTTTCCAAGAGAGCGGCGCAAAGCTTGTTCTTCCTGAAAGCGTTTTCGCTGTTCCACCGAATCCGTGAGCTCCGCGAAGCCATCCGAAAGTTCCAAGTCTCCGATATACAGCTCGGCACGCAAAGCAAAACGTTCATCGATCGAATTCGCTTTTGCGAGCGCCGCCATCGACAGCGGATAATTCCAGAGAAACGTCGGCTGACACTTGGAATGATCTTGATTCCATCCAAGATACGGTTCCACTTCCGACAGAAAGAGTTTGAAAAAAAGATCATCCCACGTATCCGTTTCCTGCACGCTCTGCTCATGCAAACGACAGACTTCGCTCATCTTTTCTCGATCGCCAAGAAGGGGCAAGAGATCCATGTTGGCGTAAAGTTTCATTGCTTCACTTACGGTGAGACGACGAAACGGACCGATAGGCAAATAAGGAGCTTGCGGGGCCTCTACCTGCGACGAAACAAAACGTACCAGCTCCTCCGTTTCATCCATGAGAGCCTGAATTCCTATTTGCTTTCGATACCATTCAAGCATTAAAAATTCCGGATCATGCGTTACGTCCCAAGGCTCCTCATTGCGAAAGCAGGGACCAAGATCGTAAATCTTGTCTAAATCATTTCCTAACAAGCGCTTCATCGCATACTCCGGCGAAGAAATGAGCGCCGCTTTATACGTAGCGCCGTCCTGCTCGCGCACAGACGACCACATCGGTTCAAGATAGGGTTCTTGTCCGGGGAGACCGACGAGCCGCGGCGTTTGCACTTCAAGATATCCGCGTTCATCAAAAAACTGCCGCATGCGTTTGACGACTTGGGAGCGAAGTTTGAGACGAGGAAGAGACATATCACAAACCCCCTCCTTGCGGAGGGGGTGGTTTCGAATTTATTTGACCACGAAAGGCAAAAAGCCCATGAACCGCGCGCGCTTAATGGCTTGTGCGAGTTTACGCTGATGCCAAGCACAGACACCGGAACGCTTGCGCGGAACGATCTTTCCAAATGAGGAAAGATAGCGGCGCAATGTATCCGTATCTTTGTAGTCGATATGCTTCACATTGTTCACGGTGAAATAGCATGTCTTCGGCTTCTGCTTTTTCGTGCGATTTCGGCTGTATGATTTCATACTGAATTTTATGCTTTGAAAAAAATTAAAAAGGAATATCTTCAAGTCTGATCTCTTGATCACCCACGCCCGGATCAACCTCAGATGAAGAGGACGCGTCGGAAGATGTAGAGGACATATCTGTATTTGATCCTGGAACAGACGGGCCTCCCACAGGACCGGAACCGGGACGATCCAAAAGGATCATATTATCCGCAACGATTTCTGTGCGATTACGCTTCTGCCCGTCTTGGCCTTCCCATTCGCGCGTCTGAAGCCGGCCTTCGACATATACTTTTCGTCCTTTGCCGAGATATTGCCCGCAGATTTCAGCAAGCTTTCCCCAGGCGACGAGATTATGGAACTCGGCACGCTGTTGTTTTTGACCGCTCGAGTCCCTCCATTGCATGTTTGTCGCAACACCGAATGAGCAAACACTCTGACCGGATGCGATGGTACGCACCTCCGGGTCGCGAGTAACATTTCCGATAATAGTTGCACGGTTTAAATCCATAGAGCGAATGGGCTAGGCTTCTGTCTCGTCTTTCTTTAAAGCAGACTCAATTTTTCGTTCGACTTCCTCTTCAGAGATTTTCAACTTTTCTTCTCCGGTTTCTGTAGAATCATTAGCCGGCTTCTTTGTCTGAACGGCTTCTTCTTCTGCCTTCTTTTTTGCGTCCATCTTGCGACGGCGCACATGCTCTTCTTTTGCCTCAATATTTATCTCTTCATAGGGAACGAGATTAAAGTTCGGCGTTTCGCCTTCCACGCGCAAGATAAGGTGGCGCAAAACCTCAGACGTAATACGAAGTGTTCCCTCGAGTTTGGCAAGCATCAAACGATCAAGCGTAAAATATACAAGAACATAATGACCATGACGCTGCTTTTTAATGGAGTAAGCAAAACGCATTTTTCCAAGACGTTGTGTCGACTCGATAGATGCCCCAAGCTTTTCAAGAATGGCGGTGACTTTCTGTTCGACGGTACCAACTTCTTCGTCGGTAAATGTCGTTGGAATAATATATAACAGCTCGTAGCGTGCTGGAGGGTTTTCGGACATAGATTTCGACTGGCTCCTATTGAGAGCGCCCCATAAAATCGGGGCTCGGACAGTCGTACTTAAGAATAATGAAGTGGCCAAAGCTTAATGAAATAAGCTTTTTTTGTCAATGATAAAAAGAAAACCCCGTTCAACAGCATAGGCTGAAGAAACGGGGCAGTTTGGGAGAAAAAACGCTAGTGAAGACCTAGAGCCAGGAGCTCGGTTTCGGCCTCCTCCCGAAGGCGGTGTTCATTCTCAAGTTGTTCGGAAAGGCGATCATTTTTCTCAGAGAGATCGGCAACCTCTTGCGCTGCTTCCTGAAGCACGTGCTCAGAATGCTTGCGATACGTGAGTTCCTGAGCCTGCAGCTCGCGAATATGCGCTATGAGTTCCTGCTCGGTTTGGGCAAAAGTGGAAATTCGCGCAGCCTGAAGGCCCAGTTCTTGCTGCGCGTGGAGAAGTTCTTCTTCAAGTTTGAGTCTAAGCTCCGCGTCCCTCGCGAGCTCAGCTTGTACGCCTTCCGCTTCTTTGACGGCTAAGGAAAGTTGAGCGCGTACAAACTCAACCTCATCCTTCAGATCAGCATAGTCTTGCTGCATTCGGTTCTTCGCGCGCTGCTCACGATCATGAGCCCGGCGAATTGCATCTCGGTCGGATTGTAGTCGCAGTCGAGATTCTACCAAAAGAGCAATTTCGCGGTCCTTGGCCCCAAGCTCGCGCGCGAGACGTAGATTCTCCGCATGGGCATCTTTTCGGATAGTCTTCTCAGCCTCTGAGAATCGCTTCTGCATGCGATCGTAAACGAAAGCGAAGAGAAGAAACAGAGCGCTGAGCGCCAAGAGAAAGGCTAGAGAAAAATCCCGCCAATTAACCCGCCCGTCGTCACGAGAAGATTCGTTTTGTGGATAGCTTCCTTCAGCGAGATTTGACGATTCGTCTTGTGAACGATTCGCCAGAGATTCCGCTGAAGCCATGTGATCCCCATGAGCAGCTTGCTCGGAAGGGAGAAGCGCCTCGTTATGTTGCGCCCGCGCATGCGGTGCGACAACCGAAGGAGCAGTGCTGTTTCGAAGTGGAATGCGATACGTTACGCCTTGAACAAGCCAACGAGCTCGATGCGCAGGATCGCATTGTTCATAGAATATTGCGGGATCCCGCGCTAAGCTTGGGCGCTCCCCATCGCTGCGACAAAGATGAATAACTTTCCCGGGGTTTTCTCGAGCAAGATCTTCCTCGGTCGCGAGAATGGCATCAAGATCACCGCGCATCCATGCCGCTTGGCGCACAGAGTGGAAGAGATTTCGAAAGGACGCTCGACCCGTCACGCGGACCGTGGCGTACCCTTGTTCATCGAAACGAGGAAACGTGAACGTGCGCTGAGCGAAGCTGCTCTGCGGAAAAATCATGGCCAAAATGACCATCGTAAAAAACAGAAAGACTGCACGAAGAATAGCCATGACGAGCTCCACTCTCTGTTATGAGGTACGCGAACATGAACAAGACATGTCCGTGCAGTTAGCTTGGCCAAAAAAAGGCTTTTTTGTCAAGAGAAATTAGGGGAACGAAAAAGACCCCCGACAGATGTCGAGGGCCCAGTTCTGAAAAGTAAGAAACCGAAGCTTCTCGTAAAAAGAGCGGACCTTTCAGTCTTCGCCATCCTGCTCGTCAGCAGATGGCGGAGGCACCACGATGGGAATCGTTGGAATACGAGACCCGAGGTCATCCCCACGAGAGTACCCCTCCTGGCGAAACCTTCTTATCGGATCTCTGTCCGACACCTCGGTCGCATCCTCCTCGCCCGGTAGCCGGACATAGGGATGCGTTCTCGTGCGAGGGAGTGGCTCGCTGCTCACCGTAGTGGGCGAGGAAGAAAGCTCCTCCCATGCCCCACTTCGCTTTACGCGATTTGGGTCAGAGAAAACCCGCGTCCCGTTGGGATCTGCTACCGATGGCGGCAAAGAACCGCCAAGAGCCAACTCGTCTGCAAGAGACGAAAAAAAGCTCTCCAGAGGTTCCATGACCTCCTTCGTTGCTCGCTCCAGACCCTGCAAAAACTCACGAAGGCTATGGAAGCGCAGCAGATTATGACACTGCGATGGATCCTCGATGTAGGGGTTAAGTTCCCCAATAAGAAGCCTCCCCGAGGAGACGCTGCTCCACAAACTCTCCAAAACTCGTTTCCGGAAAGCTGCGAATGCACCGTCGAGCTCTTCGAGCTCCTGCCTAGCGAAAGCACCTTGAGCTCTCTCGTTTGCGACCTCCTCATGGAGAAGCTTGATCGCAAGCGCCTGTTCCTCGTTCTCCCGCACGAGCTCTTGGAAGCTCAGAGTATCCTCGGTGCCGAGAACACCCTTGGGGAGCTTGGGGGGTTTTATGCATTCCAGCTTATTATTCGATTTGACGATGGGCGCGTCCTCTTGGACCTCCCCGAGCGCATCGAATTTATCAGCTTTCTCGCAAAGCTCTTTCAAGAGCTTCTCATCAAGCTCACCACGGCGATTATCGCATGCGCTCTGCAGCGCCAAATAGCGATCGATCAGACAAAACGCATTGCGGAGATGTTGAGGAGACAATGTCATGTTCTGAGACACCGCTTCGGAGTACCTACTCCAGCAAATGCGAAGCGTCTCATTAAGCTTGCTCTGTTCATCACGCTGCGACAGCGCAATCTGAACGTTGTGCAGGAGTACGGACTCACGCTCTTTTATGCGCGAATCTCGTTGGCGTAAGAGGAGAAAGAAGACCAAGCAGGACACGCCAGCGCCCACAAGGAGTCCCAAAAGAAGGATAATGAACGAAGGCAGACCTTGGGAAGTCTGTTCCGCTGACGAAAGATTTTGTTGAGTATTCCGAGAAGCAGCCGTCGTCACAGGCGCTTGCGAGGAGGCCGTACGGCCGGAAGCATCTGCCTGTTGCAAGGGCGGTCGAATCGCGGGCAGTGCCTGCGCATGGTTCAGGTTCGTCTCGGCGGAATGCTCCGACGAAGCTTCGCCAGGCGTCCGCGTAAGCGTTCGCCCGATCGCCCCGATCACATGACGCGCCTCTTCATATGTTGGAGGCTGCTCTTCGCCCATGAGATCATGGAATTCGGTAAGCCATCGCCCGAGTTGAGCGGGAGCCAAAACCGTTTCCGCGACCTCCGTGCCATCAAGCGTATTCACCATCTCTTCCGCGCGTTCGCTTGGTGTGAGATGGCGCGCAGCGGGCACGCGATAAATCATTTGATGCCGCGGGCCTGAGGCGATGAGCCACCGACCACAATGCGAAGCATCTGAACAAAAGGCATCGTAGGTCAGGCGCTCGCGCGAATGGTTGTAGCTTTCGCATGCCCCATTCTTCGCGAAGTGTTGATGACCATTGCGACCGCGCACGAAGAGCACGCGACAAGGATTGGCAGCTTCGAACTGCGCCATGGAAACATGCTGCGAAGCATTCGCAATATCGCGATTAACTCGCGCAAGCAATGTGTCCGGCGAAAGCTGCGCTCCCCGAACATACGATCCCACGAGGAAGCAGCGGTACCCGTCAGGGCAACGTGCCTCATCGCTTCGAAGTTCTCGAATCTCACCGGGGCCGGGCAGAACGATGTCCTGCGCCAAAGCCTGAAGAGGCAAAAGACACATGAACAGCACGCTCGCCACAAGGAGGTTGAACCGGTGCATCTGAGTTCCTTCTTTCTCTGTTATACCTTCACCTGATTGTGAAGATGCATGACCAAAAACCCTTTGGTTAATGGACATTTCAGCTCATCATACAAAAAACGCTCTGTCAAGGCTGTACCAAGAGGCGTTAAGTAGGTAAAATTCCGCTCAATGAAGCATTTTCTTCTCCTTGGCAGCCAGCCAAGACTTTCCTTAGCTGAGGCCCATGCCGTTATTGATGGCCCTTCTCCCATGCGTTATGACGCTTTGGCCGTGTTTTCAAGCGGTTTTTGGGATGATGTCTTTTTTCAAAATCGACTCGCCGGAACGGTAAAACTGGGCGATATTGAGACAGAGGTGCCCATAGGAGAACTCACACCGGCTCTTCTCGCAGATATTATTGAAGCCCATCCAAGAGCGGATCGCATTCTCTTTGGACTCTCTATTTACGGAGCAAAAAAGAAAGAAGCTCAAACGCTGAAGAATCTCCCCATACAACTAAAACGAGAACTGAAAACACGAGGAAAATCAGTGCGCTGGGTTACCGGTGACGAGGGGAAAATTTCCCCGGCAGCCGTTGCAAAACTGCATCTCACAACGGAAGGTTATGATTTCATGATCGGCATCGCCGACGGGAAGGCGTTGATCGGACTGACGACACAAGTACAAGATGCGGACGCCTGGAGTAAAAGAGATTTTGGGCGTCCCTTTCGAGACGCAAAAACCGGCATGCTTCCCCCAAAACTTGCGCGCATGATGGTAAACCTTGCCGTCGGACTTGAACCCATTGAAGACGCCACGCTTCTTGATCCGTTCTGTGGAAGCGGCACCGTCATTATGGAAGCAGCGCTTTTGTTCCCAAGTCTGAAACTGGTTGGAGCGGATATTGATACAAAACAAATAGCAGGAAGTCAGGAAAATTTTAAATGGCTCGTTCAGCAAAATCTTCTTCCTGAAGAGAGTCTGCAACGCATTACGTGGCGCGTGCATCCGGCGAAAGATCTGGCAGCTCATATGGAAGGCGGTCCGATACGCTACATTGTCACCGAAGGCTTTCTTGGCCGCCCACTTCAGGGGAATGAATCCATAAAAGAATTGGAGAGCCGAATGCAAGAAGTAAAAAATATCTGGGAAGCGTCTTTACCGGCACTCGCCGCCCTTCAGCCCCAAGGCGGACGTCTCGTTTGCACATGGCCGACCTATAAACTCAGCGAGGGTCTTATCAATCTAGAAATGGACGACATCGAAGACTTGGGATACCGCATTCTTGACCCGCTCATTGACTGGAGCGCCAATCAAGAACCAATTCTTTATACCCGCCCCGACCAGCATCTCGCCAGAAGAATCGTTGTTCTTGAACGTATTTAAATAAAGTCGAAAAGACCTTACAGTATTGACAAAAGCCATAAAAAATGGAAAGGTTAGACGTTCCCGTATTTCGCGGGATCGCTCCTTACAGGAGGGCATCATGTCCGAAAAAGTCACTGATCACCGAAGCTCGCAGCCGTCTCAAGCTGCGGAAGCGGTCGGGACATTCATGCCCGGCCAAAAAATCGTTTCGTTCCTCGAGAGCACGCATACGGCGTTTCTCATCATCGATGGCTATGCCTTGCTCTACACGCTTTCCTCGCAAGGAGAGCCGATGACGAAATCCATCAACGAGCTACGCGCGGGCGACATCGTAAATCCGGAACTTCTCATACATGAGGATGTATTGGAAATCGAATCGGCCTATGAGGTTGTTGCCAAAACGCATGTACGGGTCATTCCTCTTACGTTCCGAGACCTCTGGGGCCAAGAGACTCCCCAACATAAGCGACTCGAAAATATCGAGCATACCATTCATGCACTTGCCCCCCTTTGGGCAAGCTGTACGAATGAGCGTGTCTCTCGCCAAGAAGAGATGGAGAGCTACAACGAAGCATTCGAAAAGCTTCGTGCAGAGCTGGATCGCGCTACGCAACGCGCGCAAGATCTCGAAAACGAGAAGGACGACCTCGAAAGACAGCTGCACCAGCTCCACGGATTCAATCAGGGCCTCACAAAAGAGAAGGTGAACGCCGTGCTTCTCGAAGCGTACCGTAAGGAACGTAAGCAAAACTTGGCGCTAAGGAGAGACGTCTTCAAACGCACTATGGAAGCCCAAGGAGCTCTCAAGAGCGTTGAACTACTCACTGAGTATATCGAGGAACTGGGAGAGCTTCAAGACCTCTCCGTGCTCTGTGTGACAAATGCTTCCGCCTTCCAGAGCGAGCTACACCGTTTTTTCATGACGCTCGCGCAGATGCCTGAGAACCCCACGCTGACACAGCTCGGCTTCCAGGGCATCACCGTCCTTTTCGACCAATTCGGATTGAAGGATCACAAAGATCCATTCTCCTCTACCTGAAAAACCCCCGTCCGACGCATTCTGTCGGACGGGGGCTTCTTGTTTTAATGCTATTTTTTCTATGGATAAATCTGATTGCCTTCGTTATCGTAAACAATAATGGCCTGCGTAGGACAAGATTGAGCCGCAAGTAAAATTGTCTCATCATCGGCACCTTTTTGATCAACGATATACGCTTTATTTTCTTCATCGAGTTGAAAAACGCCCGGTGCAACCGTCACACAAGGCGCCGCACCAATACAAAGATCACGGTCTACTTCCACTTTCCCGATTTTCAAGACTTTCTTTTCTTCTGACATATAGTGGATTGCATTATGCGCCAAAATGCTTCTCTTTGTAAAATCGAAGGAGTTGTTCAACATCGGGAATACAAGAGGGATCTCCCGTTCCAACTTTTATTTTTTCTTGAAGCTTCTCAAGCGTATCCGCACCTTCAAGAACCGCTTCTTCGATATCATGGTCCGTAATTTTCAAAACTTTATCAACTAAGCGTCCATGTTCAACTTCCACCCGATCATGCTGTCCGGACTTGCGAAAATAGTCATTGATAGCCGAGCGAAGCGCTTTGTCTCCAAGAACGGAGCAATGCACTTTTCTTGCCGGCAAACCACCAAGACGCTCCATAATGTCCTGCGGGCGAAGTTTAAGCGCGTCCTCCACAGGCATGCCACCCTCTTCGGTAATCATCACAGAAAGCATGGAAGTCGAAGCAATCGCGGAAGCACAACCAAATGTTTTCCATTTGAAATCTTTAATCCGCTCAACACCATCGATCGTTTCAATCTTAAGCCACACCTTCATTGCATCTCCACAAGCCGGCGAACCAACCATGCCAAGATATGCTTGTTTATAACTGGCTTCATCTTCAAGAAAGTTCTTCGGAGAAAAGAAATGCTCTTTAACCATGTCCGTGTAAAACCAGCCCTTTCCTTTTGCAGGAGTTACAACGTCGCCTTTTCGCGCTTCATGTGTTGGTTTGATAATCGGGTCTGACATAGGATTATTGTTTTTCAAAATACTTCATATCAAGATTCACCGGGCTCATGTGCCGCAAACGTTCAACCACGCCCGGCATGACCTGAAGCACATGCTGAACATCTTCTTTCGTTGTGGAGCGCCCAAGCGTAAAACGAATGGAACCATGTGCTGCTTCATAGGACAGACCTGTTGCAAGAATGACATGCGACGGGTCCAGAGAAGAAGAAGCACATGCGGAACCGGTTGAAGCCATAATGCCTTCCGCGTCAAGATAGAGAATGGCTGCCTCGCCTTCAATATCAAGAAAAGAAACATTAACATTATTCGGTAGCCGTTTTGTTGTATGTCCGTTTAAGACGGATTTTGGAATTGTAAGGAGTTCTTCGGCGAGCGCATCTCGCAGTACCGTCAAACGAGAAGACTCCTCTTCTCGAGAGGCCTGCGCAAGTTCGAAAGCTTTTGCGAGGCCAATAATACCGGGAACATTTTCCGTTCCGGAGCGCAGATTTCGTTCTTGTCCGCCACCGATAATCAGAGGAGCAAGTCGAATGCCTTTGCGTATGTACAACAGCCCAATACCTTTGGGGCCATACATTTTTGAAGCATTCAATGTCAGCAAATCAACATGCGTTTTTTCAACATCAAGATCAAGATAGCCAGCCGCCTGACAAGCATCTGTGTGAAAAAATGGATATGGTGTCTCTCGCTCTTTTCTCCAGGAGAGAATGGCACGGCCAGTATCTGCAATCGGTTCAATCGTACCGATTTCATTATTCGCCATCATTATGGAAACGAGTAGCGTATTTTCTTTTAGCGCCTTCACGACATCTTGAGGCGCCACCATCCCCTGACGATCCACGTCGAGCACGGTTAGCTCGATCTCCCCCCGCTTCTTTAAAAATAACAGCGGTTCAAGTACGGCATGATGTTCAACGGAGCTCGTAATCACATGCGGAATCGTTTCCTCGCCAAGTTTTGCCCGAAGAGCGTCGAGATGTACCTTTGTCCTTGGAATACCTAGAACAGCAAGACTGTCTGACTCCGTACCGCCTGAGGTAAAAATAATATTTTCCTCCTGCGCATTCAAAAGCGAAGCAATGCGTTTTCTTGCTTCTTGCACCGCGCGCTTCGCCTCTATGCCAACCGAGTGGAAGGAAGATGGATTCCCGTACACGGAAGAAAAATAAGGTAGCATCGCTTCAAGTACGCGCGCATCAACCGGCGTAGCGGCTGCATGATCCAAATAAGAAAGAGAAAGAGACTTCATAGCGTGTTTTTGATGATAGAAGAAAGGGTTGTGTCCTGCAGCGTTTTTCTCAGGCTTGCGTAAAGAAAATTCCACAAGGCTTTGCTCTGACAAGCTCCTTCAACAGGACATCCGTTTGAGTGGCAATCAACCAATGCCAACGGGCCTTCCACGGCGCAAATAATTTCTTCCGCCGTGATTTCATTCGGAGCGCGTTTAAGGCGGTAACCACCACCCGGCCCTTTTCTCCCCTCAATGAGATCGGCCCCGCGCAATCGTAAAGCGATTTCTTCCAAATAGCCGGAAGAAATATGCATACGGTCTGCAATTTCAGAAAGTGAAAGAAAAGAAGTCGGATCAGAATAAGCACTCGCAAGCTCGGTCATAAGAATAAGACCGCTATGATGCCGTTCGGAAACGCGAAAAAGAGAATTCATGAGAATAAAAGTAAAATTCCTAGCCAGTGACTAGGAATTTACTCTTCTGAAAAACAGTCGTCAAATCATCAAAGAAGACTGCCTTTATACGGGTCGCAGAGAGCGCGAAATACGCAAACTATTTGCGAGCACGCTGACGCTCGAAAATGCCATTGCTACTCCGGCAAAAAGCGGATTCACAATCCCAATCATCGCAAGCGGAATTAAGATGATGTTATACGCAAAAGCCCAAAAGAGATTTTGTCTCACTGCCGAGAAGGTTTTACGCGCAAGACGAAGCGCCTCCGAAACTTTCATAGGCGAACCGCCCATCAAAACGATTTGTCCCGTTGCAATAGCAACTTCTGAACCGGTGCTGACCGCGATACCAAGGTCTGCTTGTGCAAGCGCTGGGGCATCATTCAGACCATCACCAACAAAGGCAACCGCTCTTCCTTGCGCCTGCAATTCTTTTACGCGAATTGCCTTATCCATAGGAGAAACTTGAGAAAAAATTTCTTCGATGCCCAACTGTTCGGCGACAGCTTTTGCCGTCGCTTCATGATCTCCCGTAAGAAGCGCCACATGTATGCCCTGTGCCTTAAGAGAAAGAATGGCCTCCTTCGCATCGGCTTTTATGCGATCTTGCGCCGCAATGGCGCCAAGAAATTCCGCATCTCTACTGACAAGGATTACCGTCTTTGCTTCATGACGAAGCACGGTAATTCGATTTTTCTCCGCATCCGGAATATGAACTTGGTTTTCAGATAAAAAAGCTTCCGTTCCCAGTCGAATCATATGACCATCGCTTTCACCCTGAATACCTTTTCCTGGCGTGGCCTCATATTTCGTGAAAGAGGCAAAGCTGGCTCCGCGCTCTGTCGCTGCAGAAAGCACAGCTCCGGCAAGCGGATGTTCTGATGAAGCTTCAAGTCCCGCTGCGAGAGAAAGGAGCTGCTGCTCAGAAATCGTTTCTACCGGAAGAATATCCGTTACGGTCGGGAGGCCCTGTGTGAGCGTTCCCGTTTTATCAAAAACAACCGTTTGAATATTACGCGCCGCTTCAAGCGCGGAACCGTCTTTTACAAGAATGCCCCGCTTCGCTCCAGCACCGGTGCCGACCATAATAGCCGCCGGCGTCGCAAGTCCCATCGCACAAGGACAAGCCACAATAAGCACCGCAACCGCATGACGAATGGCTTCACCAAGCGGTACATGAAGAAGGAACAGCCAAGTCAAAAAAGTAATAATGGCCAAGACAATAATTGTCGGAACGAAGACGGCGCTCACCTTATCAACAAATTTTTCTACAGGAGATTTTACGGCAAGCGCATGCTCAACGGTTTCAACAATCGCGTCCAGCATCGTTTTCCCCGCTTCTACGGTAATTTCAAAAGTAAAACTTCCGGTTTTATTGATTGTCGCACCAAAGACGTCATCTCCAACGCGTTTTTCCACGGGAATCGGTTCTCCGGTTAACATGGACTCATCTACGCTCGAAGAGCCTTCGACAATACGACCATCCGACGGAATAGCTTCTCCGCTTTTCACGAGACAGCGATCTCCCAATTGCAATTTACTCGGTTCCACGTCTTCTGTCTTTCCATTTGAAGTAATGCGATGTGCAAGTTTTGGATGCAAAGTAAGCAGCGCTTGAATTGCTTCTCCCGCTTTTTGTCTTTGACGTGCTTCAAGAAATTTTCCAAACAAGAGAAAGACAATAATGATTCCCGCACTCTCAAAATAAATTTCTCCGCCGACAAAAAGCGCAAACGTGCTCCAAAGCAATGCGCTCCCCGTTCCAACGGTTACAAGCGTATCCATCCCAACGCGCATATGGCGAAGCTCCTTCCAGGTTCCTATGTGGAACTTTCGACCGGCACGCGCGACCAAATACCAAGCGATGCCAGCAATGAGCACTCTCCACGCGGAAACACCCAAAACCGTTCCAATATCCGGTTCATAAAACATTGTCAGAACAAGCGGGAGAGCCAGGACAGCCGCTAATATAAGGCCGTTTTGCGTCACATATCCGCCATGCATCATGTGATTTCCTCCCTCATGCGACATCTCCCCCTGGTTCATCT
>PCSZ01000012.1:0-9698 GCA_002786495.1 Candidatus Uhrbacteria bacterium CG22_combo_CG10-13_8_21_14_all_47_17
TATTGGTAAATAAAAAACGAAACAAAGCTGTTTCGTTCGGGATCCCAGGACTGTACTGGGACGGTTCCACCCGAATTGTTCCGGCATGATACCGGGACCACTTCATTAGATAGATTGTTCTCCGCCGATTGGTGAGGCCGGCTGACTGACTCCGTAAAGAAATCATGCTTTATAAAAACACGCCCGTCAAGGCGTGCTTTTATTATTCAACGGTGACTTTGATTTTATCTTTGAAGGAAGGAATATTCCTGAGCCAGCTTGGATGAAGCACGATGTCTATGCTCTCCACACCATCAACCGAATGAAGCAGCGTAACGACTTCATCTTTAGATTTTCCTGCAAATACAGATGGCTGAAGCAAGGCATTATTCGGGGACAGATGATAGGAACCGTCGGCTTTTATTCGAATGGATGCAACTTCATTGTCTAAATCCGCTGATTCTAAAGAGTAGCTCGCGGAGCTTGCTTCTGTTGGAAGAAACTCATTCCCTTCAGGAACACGCTCCCGTAATTTTGAACGGACAAGCGCCCGCATGTCCTCCTTGGAGTAATAGACTGCTGTGACCTCCAATTTAAGGCTGGAAAGAAAAGATTCTGTGACTTGTCCAACGGTTGCATTTGTTTTCTGATCAACTACTTTTACAACATAAACCGTTTCCATATTCTCTGGATTTCCCGCTTCTGTCGCGAGGTCCGTTTTTGCACGAGCTAGCACGACATCCATTAAGGTTTTTTCCGCACTATCGAGATCAGATTGTTTGACTTTCTCCCCTACCGGCTGCGGCGCCACGGTATCCGTTGATGCTACTTCCGTTTGGCTTATTGGCTGTACTGTAAAAGGAGCATCGCTTATCGCGTAAATATATTGTTGCAACGGCTCATAAAGGCCCGGGATCGTAAACTTGCTCGGCCCAATGGCTAAATCATATCCGGTTTGATCAGCATAGGCTTCTACCTCCACCTCCCCACCAGGAGGTACGCTGATGCTTTTATCGATGCGATACAGCTTATTATCAGGGGTCAAAAGACGCGTCGTTCGAACGAGCGGCTGCGTTTTGGAGTATTCATTAATAATACGCACTTTCCCTCTGGCGCGAACCTGATTATCAGGAAGCTGCGTTGTTTCTACCGGAGTATTCACCGCCGTATCGGATGTGGCCTGCGTGCTCGTTGCTACAAAAAATTCCTGAATCTTTTCGAAGGTGCCTTGGACAACACGCCCGGGGATTTGCCCTTGGGCCGGAGTCTTTGCGACCTCGACCGTCCCATCAAGACTTACGGTTTGACGAGTGGTCTTAATCAAAACCTCAGCCTTTACGGAGGTCAACCAAAGAACCGCTATAACGATAACAACCGTGAGGCCAAGAAAAGTATAAGCGATTTTTCGATAGATACTCGGGTGCGGCGAGGTTGGAAATGAGGGCGCGGAAATACGGACCGCACCAGGTCGACGGCTGCGAGGATTCATAGAAATAACTTCTCAGAGTATAGCATGTTTTTTAAGAGGAGAAAATTATCCAGACAACTTACTGCGCAGAGCATCGATATGCTGCTTTTCGCTTTCAAGAAGCTCAATGCGCTGACGAAGCGTTTTATTCTCCTCTTGAAGCGCTGTCGACTTGACCCTGGTATCCATGAGCGTTTCTCGAAGATTTTTTATTTCCAATTCAAGTGAAGCGACTTTTTGCTCGAGATAGAGATCACGCACACGATCTTCAATAGCTTTATCGATAGATTCCTGATATTTTTCATTTTTCGCATTCTTTTCCTGAATCTTATCGAGCGTATACGAAAGTACTTCTTTATTAATCTCATGTTCCATTTCCAGTCGCTGCTCCGGATCTTGTGCAGTTGCAAGCCGCGCATGCCATTCTTCGATTTTTTGTGTTCCCTCATCTCCAAAAATAGCCTTTTGCGAGTATTTAAGAATCTGCGCATATTTCCCTTCGTCTTCGCTCGCTGCTTTTGTGCGCTCACTAAGCAAAAATGCCATGCGATTTACCGCTTTTTGAATTTCAAGCTGTTTATCCGAAAAACGAAGCATGTATTCTGCTAACTCTTCATTTTCTTTCGGTCCCCCATCTTCCGCTAAAGGAATCCCGCTCTCTTTCAGAAAGGTTTTGAGTTCGTCTTTATTCTTTGCATAATGCGCACCGAAATTAAACGAAAGTTTTTGATCAAAATAGGATCCTAAAGCGGAACCTTCTCGCAAAGGAACTGCCGGCGCCTCCTCTTGTTTTGTGCGCAGCGCCTCAAGCACTCTCTGAAGATCCGCTTCGTCACCGCCTCGCACAGAAAAGGCAAATTCATCTCCGCCAATACGATAGGCTTCAACTTTCAGTCTATCTGTCGAAAGCTCCGCGGCAATGCTATCCAAAAGTTTTGAAGCTGTTTTGATGGCCACGTTTCCGGTTTCGCGTCCGGCCTCTTTATCAAAATATTTCAAGAAAGCCATATCAATAAAGACTGTAGCTACAGGATCGCCTTGTTCCAAACCGTCTTCCAATCTTCCAAAGAGGCGCCCTCTCTGTTCAAGCCCGGTGAGAGAATCACGGCTCGCTTCTTCAATAGCTAAATCCAACTTCGCGGATTCCCATTTTTGGCAGGCCGCATCCGATGAATCTTCTTCGCAGGTTTTTTCTCCGATTTCTCCGGCAATCTCCTGCATGTGCGTTCTAAGATTCGTAAGGACTTTTTCGCCACGCGTTGCCTCGGGCGGCACGTAGGCCTCGGGAGGTTTTTCTTCTGTTTCAACGAGTACATCCTGTGCCGGAAGTTGATATTCAAGATATGTTTTTGCCGCAATATTGGAAATAACCCGATCGATTTTCTGTTGAGATCCTCGACGATTTTCAAACTGGCGTTGTGCTTCTTCACGCGAAATCTCCGCCAAGGTCGCCGGCCAGCTCGGATCGCTATCGAGACCGCCATGCTCCTCAAGTTTTGTTTTAAATGCTTCATAGCCCAACGGTTTGGCGGGATCTTCGGCAAAGATCGCTCCAAGCGATTTCATCTGGAATTGATCGTAGAATTTTTTCGCCGCTTCTTCATTGCCGGATGCAATCTTTTCCACCATACGACGCATACGCGTCTCAAGCTTTGCCTTATCATTCATTTGCTGAAGCATTTCTTTTGAAGCAACCGTGGCGGCTTTTTCTTTTTTCGGATCATCTTCAAACTGCATTCGATCCTCCGATGGAAGATCATTCAAAAGTTGGACCGTATCCGCAAAATTGATGCGGCTGGCCGACAGCGGGATCGGATCTTCCCCCGGGATCGTCTTGGATACATCCAGGCTCAATGAAAGCTTTTGGCGTATTTCTTCCGCCACTTCACCTGACGTGTCTTCAAGTTTGAAAGCGAAATCGTTTCCGGCAGCGCGATATAATTCATAGGAAGCAGCTAAGCGCGCCGGGTCTTCAGCCAATGTCGGATCGTGTTTAATTAAGGTCTCTTGAACTACGGTTTCGATATGATGCGCCGTGAGTTCAAGTCCGCGGTCTCCGGTGGTGTGATCTCCGCTCGCGTTCAGACGATCAAGTTCACCCATGTTTACTAAAAAGAGTTGTTTCGTATAAAAGCTTGCTGGAAGCTCATACTCACCATTTTCTTTTTTAGAAAAATCGTAGGCCTCAAATACGGAAGCAACATCCCGTCCGAAGTAGCCCCCTTTGAGCACGCCCGTATTATCGTGCATAGCTTCATGGAGCTTAATCCGCTTTTCCTGATTTCCTATAAGCTCTTCTTTGGCATTCGCTTTCAGCAAATCCAGCTTTTCTTCAAGCTTTGACCGTTCCAAAACCTTCTTCGGAACAGTAGGCACGGCCTTTTTCGTTTCTTCTGCAGCTGTTTCAAGCTCTGTGTGTTCTTGCATACCGCTCTAGGATAGCAAAATAACAAAGACCCGTACCAGAAGAGGTACGGGTCCTAAAGATGCTGAAGGTTCAAATTAGCTTCACGAGACGCTTTGCCCCTGGGCGAGGATGATAGAGTCGCGGAAGGATTTTCATCGCTTCCTGAGCCGCATCATCCGAAAGTTTGAGAATATCTCTCCCCTGGGAAAGCTCCGTCGGAAAACCGCGAAGTCCAAGGTGGTTCTCTAGACGAGAACGAATGATTTCCGGACCGATAAGGCCGGTTGAGACTTTGATAAAAAGATCGTATGTCTGCTGCTGGATTGAGCTCTTGGGCAACTCAACAGCCTTTACCGCTGTTTCCATATCTATTTCGTAGCCTAAAATGGTAGTTTTGTCAACCCTACTCTCTCGCTCGGACAACGCCTTTTCCTCTTGCACCCTCATCATTTTGCAGGTCCGTGGAAAGCGGTGGCTTTGAGCGTAAAAGCTGTTCCGATACATCTGCATCATTCGCTTCTACATGCGTTTCCCCAAGGAGCTGAGCAAATCTTCCAACATCAAGCTCCGCAGGCGTGATTTGAACCTCAAAGGAAACCTCCAAATCTGAAACGGCTGCAGGCATTCGATTCAAAGCCCAAGTCACCGTTCTGCTTGCCTCATCATAGGAAACATTGCCGGCGCTCACCAGCGTCTTTCCACTCCAAGCCGCCGTTTGCGGCAGTACGGCTGAAACCTTTATATCTGACAGCTCATGGAGATGTTTTTCCAATTTCCAGGTGACGCGATACGCGGTTGTTTCACCGACAACCGGCGGCAGTGGGCCTGAACCAACAGGAGCACCTTCTTCCGTAAAATAATTTGCTTGAACGGAAACATCAGCATCCGTGCGATAGCGCAGAAGAACCGGTTTTGTTCTAATGGAACGATTTACTTCATCCTTTCCAACTGTCTTTACTCGTCCTTCAACCGTCAGGCGAATCGCCGCGTCTTGTGTTCCAGAAGCTACGCGAAGACTTGGAATAGCTACCTCAATCGTTCCTTCTTGCTGCGGCGCCATTTTTTTCAAAAGTGGAATAACATCCCTGTCATACTGAATGGTCTGTATGCGCGGCCGCGTACTTGAAACACCTCCTTGACTGTCTTCAAGTTCACTCCAATTCAGAAGCGTTGTTCCCGTTGTACTTGCGCCATTTACGACCGATTCGAATCCAAGTTTCACTTCTACATTTCCAAGATCTTCCGGGCTGATATTGCTATAACCGATCGTGATACGAAGCGGATCACCCGGCTGGATGGTTCGATCCGTGTTTGATCCATTTACAACAAATGTAAGACCAAGGTCGCCTGCCAATACAGAAATTGTTCCCTCCGCCCGACTCATGGCTAAAAAGGAATTCGTGAGTGCCTTCGTTCCTACGCTCGCTTGAACGGAAAGATTTCCCGCGCTTCCGGATGCGAAGGCGCCTTGAACACTTACGGTTGTTGTCGTTTCCGCGGGAAGACTTTCGAGCGGCCATTCCAATCCGGAACCATCCTCAAGAACGCGCCAGGTACTTGATGCGCTTGGAACAAAGCCCTCCGGAAGAACAATATGCGCGAGCAAATGCGTAAGCTCACGATCCGAATGATTTTGAATACGGTAAACAATATTTGCATCGTCACCGGCAACTACTTTGGGCGGAAGAATCAGCTGGCTTTCTACGACCGTTTGATCGTAAGTGAAGGTTGCCGTTGCAAGCGCATCATAGTCGCGATCAGAACCGCTTGGTCGAAAGGTTGCGATAACTTGCATGGCGCTCTGCGCCCCGATTTCTCCCAAGAAGATTCCCTGTACTTTTATTTGTCCCTCATCCCCCGGAGAAAGAATGCCGAGCGACCACGACTTTGATTCTTGGCTCGTTGGCTTTGGTTCCGCCTGCGTTAAAGTAAATTCTCCCGGAAAGCTTAAGCGCACTTCCGCATTGCGGACTATTTCCATTGATTGATTCTTCCAATGCACTGTGAACGTTTCCTCCTTGCCGATCGTCACGGAAATCGGAGCATTAATTGCAAGCGCGAGTTGATCACCTCCTCCGGCATGGTCCGGTTGAAAGAAAAGAAGACCCGCCCAGGCAAGCACGCTCGTGGTTGCAAGCAATCCGATCGCCCATAATATAAATCGACGCACGCGATGCGTTTTTTTTCTTGAAATCTTTGTGAGATCATCTCCATCCGAAAGATAGATAGACTCGAGGCTTTCTTCAATTTCTCGTTCTTTTTCCGCCTCGCTATTTTTCGTTGCCGCGGATTTCTTTTTTTTATCAAACGAAAACTTTGCCAATGTCCATGGTCTGGATGGTGGCGGCGGAATCGGCTTTTTTGGAGTTTTTGGCTTTTTATTCTCCGGCTTTTGCGCTGTCATTCGTTGAAAATACTAAAGCATTTACGCTGTCATGATCCCATGTGCCCGAAAGGTCCGCTCCGGCACCCGTGTTATTCCAGGCCGTGGTCCATGACTCAGGATATTGTACATGTTGTGCGAATGTTCGTCCTGCTTTTCCCGATTGGCTTGTGAGTAACATCGTGTAAACCGCGCGCGTTTGATCTCTTTTACTTCCCTCCGTTAACAAGGCATTTGCCATGTCGAATGTCGTATGAGGCAAGCGGTAGTGAAATACGGTTGTACGCGTCTCCCCCGGCTCAAGCTGGACCCATCCGCCAAAAGAAGTTCTCCCAAGTTCATCGGTGATAACGACTCCGCCCGGTCCTTTACGAACATGCTGCTCAGTTTGTGCGAGCGTGGGATCGGGCTGGTCTGCTTCTAATGGTTTTTTGAAAAGATCGTCGCTCGGCGGAGAAAAACCGTTTGCTTCTAGGAGCTCGGATCCCGCTGGAACATAGAGCCGCATGTAGTCAACGTTATTCGCACCATGAAAGAGCTCTCCTTTTACGGCTGAGTTTGTTCGAGTGATTGTCACCGTATTTTCAACACTTCCATCGGTTTGAATTTGCGTGTCGATTTTTACGTCTTCCGCAATACTTGTATCTGATTTTTGCCCAGCGATATTTGTATCAATAACCGCAAGTGCGTCTCCCTGTGTTGGTTGAAAACGCCCTCCCCAACCGAAGCGCTCTATAAGAGCCTGTTCATCTTTGTGGAACAGAGCAACTTGAATATCTTTTTTTTCTAAAGACTGGGAAAGGAGACCGGCTAGTTTAAGCATATCATCGCGCTTTCCTTGCTTGAGCCGTTCAAGCACACGCGGCATCAAATCGCCGATGAATTTTTTCGGCTTATTCTCTACGCGATCATATTCGAGCTCCACCGCTTTTTGTGTTTCGAGAAGAAAGTTGTCCGCCATAATGGTTTTGCCATATTCAGGCATTTCGACAGGACCGGTAACTTTCAAAAGTTCGACCATGACATCGGCATTGATTGAAATGACCCCATCAATCGTTGGCTGACCGGACTTCATCCAGAACCAGCGAATTTTTTCTGCGGATGTATAAAAATCCGGAAACCAATTTGCGTCTTGAAACTCCCAACGATCCGCAATCAGGCTTAGTGGCTGCGGAGGTTTTACATGTTCTGTGAGCTGGCTTCGCAAATCATATGGACCGCCGCCGGGAACGGTAATGCTTCTCATTTCTCCGCGATCAACAATAACGTCGGCGAGCGACCCCATGAAGCCGCCGGTTGGACGAAGTTCCGCCGGATTTTGGAAGATGAAAAGATATCTCCTTTGCGATTCATCTCCGAGCAGCTGCACGGCGAGCGTCTGCAAGAGAACGATTTCTCGCACGGAAGTTTGTGCTGAACCGAGCGTATCGATCAGGGTTCCGGCCTTAGCTTTTGCGGACGCAGGAAGTTTGTTTACTTCAACTTCTCCCGCGACTTGTACTGCCTCGTCGAGAAGACTTGTCGCCTGTTCAAGATAAGGCACAAACACATGCAAGCGATCAACAGGATAACGTGCCGGCTCATCAAATGCGCGTGTCATTCCCTGACTTAAGGCTACCGCGGCCTGCGCGGTGAGATTTCCCGAGCGCAAGAGAGCTCGCGCGCTCGCATAATAGGTGCTCGTTTGTGGCAGTGCCTTGGAAAGCGCCACAGCCAGAGCGTTTGCTTCATTTAATGCGCGATCGGAAGCTTTAAAATCCTCAGAAACAGAACGCCAGGCGTCCGCTTGTGCAAGCGAGTCTCCGTTCATGGCAAGTTCGATATTTTGCAAAGCCGCTTCTCCACGCGAGCTCACGGCTGCCCAAGAGCTACTGAGCGATCGACCGAAATGCACGGCTTCCGCCGGAGCGGTTACAAGCACGGCTAAAACGAGAAAGCCGGTAAGCACACGCCAAGGAACGATTTTTGGAACCAAAGTCGGCACGCCCCAATCCGCTTCTGCTTCTTGTACGATTTCTTCTTCTATTTCCTTCGCGGACTCGATGGTATGCACAATTTCTTCTTCCGCATGCCGGAGTGCCGATGGCTGTTTTCTTACAGCGCCTTTGGCGGCTCGCTCCCGCGTTACATGCTCCCAACGAATGAATGGCTCGCGCGCACGACTGAGCCAACCAAAACTTTTTGCATAAGCTTCGTCTGCGTCTCCAGGCGTAAACTGCGTGATAAAGGCATCCGGATTTACTTTATGAACACGAAGCTCTCCGGGTGCAGCAAAGGCATCTAGACCCGGCGGCGGAAGGAACGGAGCACGCCAGTAACGAACGGAGTCCATAATGCGTTCGCGCGTTTCCCAAACAATACGATGTGCCAAACGAACGAGTTCAATTTGATGCGGACTCGCTTCATGCGCCTCATACCGAATGCTTACTTTTTTGGTTCGCTTCGATCCCCTGGTTGTAATTGTTTTGACAAGCGCCGCATCAAGACGTCCGATGTCTGTAGGTGATTCGGATGATGAAACTGAGACTTCTTCCGATACGACTTCTTGCAAAGGAATAGCTTTTTCAATATTTTCGTCTTGCTGTTTCGGAATTTGTACTTCAAGTACCGACGCAAGACGTCGCTCGAGTTCAGCGCGTTGGTTCATGCGCTTCCATTCCGGGAGCGCTTTACGTCGAGGTCTTTTTTGAGGCATGGGATTCCTGAATCAGGGCGTCTCGCAGAGCGGTAAGCGTTCGTTTGGCTACCAAGTTCCAATCGTATTTTACTCGCGCTTCCGCTCCGCCAAGCTTCGCGGCTTCCTGCGCCGCTTCCCCTTGTTGAAGCACCCTGCTGATCGCATGCATCATATCATCCGCGCTTCCGTTCTGAAAGAAGGTCACGCCTGTTTTTGGAAGAATTTCTTGCAAAACGGGAATGTTACTCGCGATAACCGGACAACCAAGATTCAAAGCCTCAAGCGGCGGCAACCCGAAACCCTCAAATGACGTAGGAAAAACAAAGGCCCTTGCATGCGCGTAAAGATAGGCAAGTTCCGCATCAGAAACATGACCAAGGAACTGTATGCGCGGAAGCTGCCGCGATAAGGCAAGCTGTTTCACGTGCTTCATAAAAATATCTTCTTCTCCCGCAATGACAAGATGGAGTTTCTGATGGCCACTTGCTATTTTTTCCCATGCCTCAAGCAAAAGGTTGAGCCGCTTATGCGGATACGCGCTTCCAACATATAAAAGATATGCGTCTGGAAGTTGCTTCGAATATTCCCCCACGGGCAGATCCGCTACACCTTCGCCTGTAACAACAATCCTGTTTTGCGAAAGAGAAAAATGATTTTTTACATCCTGCGCGACACTTTGCGATGGCACAACTATTTTCTTTGCTCGCGCAATCGCTGACCTCAAAACCAATTTATATCCCAGGCGCTTTATCCAATGTATCAGACGCCCGCGCGTCGAGGCCTT
>PCSZ01000012.1:9711-9908 GCA_002786495.1 Candidatus Uhrbacteria bacterium CG22_combo_CG10-13_8_21_14_all_47_17
AAGGAATATTCCAATGCGGTGCCCAGAATATGTCGGGCTTTGCTTTGCGAATACAGCCGGGCATATACAGTTGCTCAGCCCAGCCATACCAAGAAATATCCGCCTTCACATGTTCAATGCGCGGATCGGAAAAAGGTGAGTTTTCGGGATCACGTTCCAAAAGAACAAGCGTTTCATTTTCTTGTATATGCGGAAGC
>PCSZ01000076.1:0-26520 GCA_002786495.1 Candidatus Uhrbacteria bacterium CG22_combo_CG10-13_8_21_14_all_47_17
CAAATTGTTCAATCTTAACCGAATAGGCCATGAGAGGATTGTGCCAGTATTCAGGCTTTTTGTCAGCCCTTTCGGATTTGAATATGCACTTCTTCCAAACGCGACTCTTCAATCTCAGATGGAGCGCCCATTAACAAGTCTTTTCCGTCCCCTGTTTTCGGGAATGGAATGACTTCGCGAATATTCGGCTCATCCGCCAGTAGCATCACGACACGGTCAATACCGGGAGCGAATCCGCCATGCGGAGGCGCGCCAAAATCGAAAGCTTCAAGCATGTGGCCGAACTTCGCTTCAATTTGTTCGTCGCTCAAATTCAAAAGTTTGAATATTTTATTCTGCAATGCGCGCTTATGAATACGAATGCTTCCGCTTGAAAGCTCATATCCATTCAAGACAAGGTCATAGGAATTCGCTCGCACGGACATCGGGTCGCTATCAAGCTTATCCAAGTCCTCCGGACGCACGTCACAGAAAGGGTGGTGCATCGCCTGAATGGATCCATCCTCCAATTCTTCAAACATCGGAAAGTCCACGATCCAGCAAAAAGCTAATTCATCCGGGTCCTCTTTGTTTTTTCGCAAATCCGGTTTGTCTGAACCGTAGGTAGCCATTGCCTCCGCATACGTAAGAACGGGAAATGGTTCTTGAGATACATGCTTATGCGGCGTGACAGTTTTGACCAGCTCGAGGAACATTTTTTCCGTGAAAGCGAGAATATCGTCGCGTGTCACGAAAGACATTTCATAATCAAGCTGCGTGAATTCCGGCTGACGGTCTCCGCGTTGATCTTCATCCCGGAAGCAGCGTGCAAGTTGAAAATAACGCTCCACACCGGCCACCATCAACAATTGCTTAAACTGCTGTGGCGATTGAGGGAGAACATAAAACTCTCCTGCGTGAACACGCGAAGGAACGAGGAATTCGCGCGCACCTTCCGGCGTACCCTTTGTTAGTTCCGGCGTATCAACTTCAAGAAAATCTTCTTTATGCATGTAATCGCGAAAGAAGGTCATAACACGATCACGTAAGATAAGATTCTGCTTCATGCGTGGAGAACGTAAATCAAGATAACGATATTTCAAACGCAATTCTTCATTCACGGGCTTTGTGTCTTGCAATTCAAATGGGGGTGTTTTTGATTCATTCAAAATGACAATCCGTTTTGCCAGGATCTCAATGCCGCCTGTAGGGAGATTTGCATTTACCTGTTTTGCGCCTCGATTCTGAACGATGCCTTCAATTTCAATACAAAATTCCGGACGCAAAAGTTGCATCGCTTTTTGACTCGCCTCATCGAGCTCTGCCGGGACGAGAACAACTTGAACCAAACCCTTCATATCGCGAAGATCAATAAAGGCCAGTTTTCCCATATCACGGTGGCTATCCACCCAACCCTTCAGGGTCACGGACGAATCAACCTTTTCGATCGTTTTTGTGGTAAAAATACGCGTCATATTGCCTGAATGATGCTTGAAAACGCTCCTCTGGTCAATGGAGCGTTTTTCCTTCTTATTTTGTTATTTCTGCTCACGAATATTTACGAGAAGAGAACCATACTCATTTGGCCCGCCAACCGCTCGAAACTCAAGATCGGCAGACAAGCCCACGGGAACCGTATAGGTGAGCTCATACATGCCATCCGCCGTTTTATTCATGGTTGCGACATGTGTTCCGACACCGGCGGTTTCCGTTCCTTTGTTTATAAGATAAACCTCCACGCTTTGCGGAGATCCTGATACAACCGCCGTTAAATGCAAATCACTTCCCGCCGGAGCGGTATAGACAGAATCTGTTAGCGTCGCTCCGCCAATATCCACGGAATCAACAGAAGGCGCCGTATCGGAAGTTCGCATATAACGCTCCGTCTCCACAGGCGCGGTCATATCCGTAGCTTGATCGCCCTGCAGGGTCTCTTGAGCCGCTTGATCAGCCGCGTCTTTAAGCACCCAAACAAAGCTTGGATTACATTGCGTGCTTTGTCCGTGCTCGCAAGCCTGCTTCCGACCGAGTTCTTGCGTAACATACGTTGCGAGAAGCGCGGGCACGACAATAGCAATGAGAAGTGCGAAAGCGCCGATACCGATCCAGACACGGAGCCAAACAACAGGAAGTTCACGAGGAAGTGGAGAAAGCATATAAGGCGATTGTATCACAGTATCAATTTACGTTCGAAAGAGAGGCAACCTCAGGAACGCCGTCGAGCTCTCCAATGATGTCTTGTTTTGATTCCTGAAGATTAACCATCTTTAATACTTTTCCATCCGTCACAAGAAGATGCGTTGCGTCTATCCAAATAAGCGGATGGCCCGTTCCCTCCCAGTGATAGGAACCGGACTCTGCTTGATACGCACCTCCGTCAAAAAGATACGCGAGCGTCTGTGAAGGCCCGGGAAGCACGTGAAGAATCACATTGTCATCCGTTTTTACAACGGTGATATCTCCGTTTGCATCAATGCGTACAGCCGAGGATGGGCCCTGCTGTGGCGATTCAAGCCCAGGTCCCGGGTTTGCCGTCGTAATCCAAAGAGCGCCTTCATGAATACCTTGTATATTCGCAAACTCAGGAAAATCATAGGCTTCTTTTACAAAACTATTTCGATGAACGATGAGGATTTTAGGAATACCGTCTTTTCTTCCAGCGACAGCAGCGGTCTGACCATTTAACAAACCGATGAATTGTAATTCCGTATAGCGGCGCCCGTCTTCAGCACGAAGAACGACATCCCAATCCCCGCTTCCAACCAAGCGAAAAGCTCCATCCGGATTTTCCGGCGGTTGAATATGAATATCATTTACTTTTTCGATAGAAGAGACACGCCAACCAACGGGCGGCGTTTCTGCTTTTAATTCCCCTGAAGAAAAAAGAAAGCGATAAAGTGTATCGGACGCTGCACTTGGATGCGGAACGCCGATAAGGACTTCTGTTCCCGTTGCGGTCGTAGCCGGCTGAGCGTCCGTTTTGACTGCGTTAGCTCCGTTGCTAGCCGCTCCGTTTGAATTCACTTGAACGACCTTCATGGCAATCGCGCCCATAATGAAGGCAAGAATAATCAACCCAATCCATCCGCCCTTTCTTTTTTTCGCCATATAGAAAGGAGTTTACAAGATTTACCGGGAACCCGCCACACGCACCTACGGTTCAAGACGATTGATTAACCTTGGAAATGGAATCGTTTCGCGTACATGATGAATGCCACAAATCCAAGCTGTAATGCGCTCAAGTCCGAATCCGAAGCCACTATGCGGAACGGAACCGTATTTTCGAAGGTCGAGATACCATCCAAAATCTTTTTCAGACAATCCATGTTTGCGAATACGCTCAAGTAAAGCGTCATGATCATCTTCGCGCTGCGAACCCCCGATAATTTCTCCGTAGCCCTCCGGTGCAAGTAAGTCTGAGTTCAAAACGCGCGTTGAATCTTCTGCATCAGGCTTCATATAAAACGCCTTCACCGCCGCCGGATATTTTTCGATAAAAATCGGCTTATCAAATTCCTTGGTTAAGATCGTTTCATCATCCGCTCCAAGATCATCCATATCACCGATATCGCTTCCCAACGTTCGAAGCTTCGCAATCGCTTCCGCATGCGTCATGCGAATAAAGGGCGCTTGCACTTTTTCCAAGGCCTCAACATCACGTTCAAGAATTTCTAATTCCTTGTGGCAATTCTTAAGAACGCGTCCAACGATGAAAATAATAAGCGCCTCTTGAATCTGCATGTTTTCTTCATGTTCAACGAAAGCCGCTTCTGCATCCATCATCCAAAACTCCGTCAAATGTCGTCTCGTCTTGGATTTCTCCGCGCGAAAAACGGGTCCGAAGTCAAAACAGCGTCCAACCGAAGAAATAGCGGCTTCAAGATACAGCTGACCCGATTGCGACAAATACGCCGTGCGTTCTCCGAAATAATCTATTTCAAACAGCTCGGTCGTGCCTTCGCAGGCATTCGGCGTAAAAATAGGAGAATCTATTTTCAAATATCCGTTTTCTCGCATCCAATCATATGTCGCGTAAATAATTTCATTGCGAATGCGTTGAATGGCCCACTGTGCCGGAACGCGAAGCCAGAGATGGCGCTGATCAAGAAGGAAGTCCGGTCCATGTTCTTTTTTTCCAATGGGAAACTCTTCCGCGCGCTGCACGATGGAAAGTTCCGTCGCCTGTAATTCAAACACGCCTTCTTTTTTTGGATGCCTTGAGACTTCCCCCATGATAATCAGGGAGCTTTCAATCGTGATTTGCGTTGTTTGTTCCCAAGCTTTTTCCGATACCTGGTCTTTGACAACCACGGCTTGCGTGAAGCTTGATCCATCGCGAATTTGTAAAAACGCGATGGATCCGCTCGATCGAACATTATAGACCCAACCTTTTACCGTGACTTTTTCACCAACATGCTTGGAAAACTGGCTGATTTGTACATCCATAATAGGGCTATTGTAAGCGAAAAACGCACTTCGTCAAATTAAAGACGCCTCCGAGGTGGAGGCGCCAAGAAGTATTGTTCCTAAAAAAGTTCGTATTCTTCCTCACGTTGAATAGCTTTCCGAAGGAGATAGGCCTTCCGCCTCGCTCCTCGACAAGCCCGCGTGCGGTTGAAATCCGCCGGTTTGTGGATGGCGACCAAGCGAAGCTGCTCGGCATCGAGAATGAAAAATAGTTTTCCTTCGCGCGAACGAACGTGACGAACATGGAAACCCGCCGCCGTTTGATCCTTGAGCCAAAAGGCACCCTCTATACAAAGGAGTTCTTGCAGCTCCCACTTGAGAATATGAAGCGCTCGAAGCCGAAGATCTTCGACCGACAGCCGCCCCGAAGCGATATCCTCCCGAAGCGTTCTTCCGAAGGATCGGACATCATCCCAACGCACCATGTCCTCCACGCGCATCCGCAGAAACGTGTTGAGCGTCACATTCCAGCCGAGAGCTAGGCGTACATACTTTCCGAGCAAGGGTTTCTCCAAGCGAATCGACCGCCTTTTCAACGCAAGCTCCAGAACCTCTCTTGGACACGATTCGAATTCTTCCTCCTTACGTGCAGCCGACTTCATTGGTCCGAACAAAGAGAACTGCCCAAGTCTGAGAACATTTCCGACGAAGAACTTCCGATGTCGAAAGTCCAGATCGAGAACGCGCCCAGGCTTACGCCATGCCATCGAGGTATGAATCACATTGTTCCTTTCTTGCTGCCGAACACAAATGAAACACTGTTTTAAGGTACAAAAATCATTTAAACACGGGAAAAGTGGTTTAGCAAGGTTTTGTTAGGAAATGGAGGGGAGGGGCTCTGGACAATCGGCGTTTTGATGCATTTCCCTTCTCTCGTCTTTTAATAAAAAACTGTTTTAAAAAAATTCATTTTTAAAAACGATTGAGCAATAGCCAAAAAAAAGGAAAAGGATACTTTAATTAATTTTTAGGAATATCTGGCATTTACCAAAGTAAAACAATGGTAAATTTAGCTAAACAAGATTAATGAACTAGTCTTTAAGTCCATGGTCATGAAGGCACCTGTTGTAGCTAAAATTATATCGATCCTCAGAATCTTTTACTAATGTTTGGGCCACCAGACCATCTGTTTTGAGCAATTTTTGAACCGATAGCGAACATTTTTTTACTATTATTGCTGGCCTAAGACCGTAAAAATAAAAACCAATTCCAAGAATTATTACAATTAAGGCTGTACAGATATAGATTGGTTTTTTCATAGATTGATGTTAGAGAAAAACAATTTATTAAGTTTGTGAACTTATGAGCTGGATATGCCGTGTTAAGCAATGTTTTTTAGTTTCCAGTAGTTTTATATTCGATTTCCATTAAAAGTTTTATATATTTCACTGCAGTGCTGTTGTGAATATTGGCAAGTCGGACCGGAACCATAAGCCCGCTGTTCCTTGGAAGATTATTCAGCGTTTCTTCAATCAATCTTTTTAGATTTGTAAAATCTTTTTTACATTCATCCGGTACAGATTCAATAGGCATTGGCAACAGTTCATTTGCTTGACTTGCTAGTCTACGACTCGCCGTACCTTCATGTGTGGCAATTCTATAATTAATTGTTGGAAGCTTATAATATCCTTTCATGGTACTAATTGAAAAATAAATTTCGTCTAATTCGTTTTTATATAAAGTGTTTTCATAATTACTACCAAATTCCGCACATTACACGACAGCTATGCTATAACCCCTTAACCCTACAAAACCAGCTTCATCTTATCCGCCCTGAACAAACTCCGCAAAGCGATTTTTTTACTCAAAATAAACCGTAACACGATCGCTGGTCTTTTCCCCGTTCCAAAGAGGCGTATGTGAAAAAAAGGCATCAATGAGCTGAGACATTTTTTGAATAAGCCCAACTTCTATCGCGAGAGGAATAAGCTCTGCCGTTGAACGTTTTGCAAGAATCCGCAGCAATTTAAGACCGTGAAGCGGAAGACGATATCCGAAAATACCTTCCTGCCGCAATGCGGGCGAACATGCTTGGCAAGAAAAACCTCCCAAAGACGGATGCGCATAAACCGGCTCTTCCAAAGCTTCCCGACAGCGCATACAAGTTTTTAATTCCGGCCCCGATCCCAAACAGTATAAAAGTCGAAACGAAGCGCCCGCGTATAAAAGCCGCGCGCGTTCCCGCGTTGGGACATGTTCCAGTTGCGCGAGCGTATTCAATACATCTTCAATAAGATCAAAAACACTCGGGTCCCGAACACCGGGTCGCGTCATTTGATCAACCAGCGCAACAAACATCCCGCCAATCGTCATGACGCCTAAACGATCACGAATTGGTCCTTCGGGCGGATGAAGCCGTGCGACGGCCAGTTTATCAAAGGCCACGCCCTCTGCGATCATTACTTCCACTTTTGTAAGCGGTTCTAAATGTCCAAGATGTTTTGCGGAAAGTTTTCTTGAACCGCGAGCAACAGCAATATGTTTTCCATATTCGCGTCCATACATGGAAAGACGCGTGTCACTTTCGCGAAACGGTTCGCTTCTCAATATAAAAACGGTATCGCGTATGTAGCCCATTAGCGTTTATCCAAATAGGACTGGAGAATAGCCGCCGCCGCCAAATCATCTCGCTTTCCTTTCAAGCCGGCTTCCGTGGCCTGATGCGCCGCGAGTTTTGAAGTCATTGTTTCATCTTCTTCAACAACATCTATCCCCGCTTCTCGTAATTTTTCCGCGAAATCCATCGTGTGCTTCGCCTGCTCAGATCGCGCGCGATCACGCAGAGAATGCGGAATACCGATTACAACTTTTTCAATACGTTCTTGTTGAATCAAGTCCAGCAAATCACGAATCACCTGTTCTTCATTTTTTACAACCAAAACATCAAGCGGCGAAGCAATACGCGCTTCCGAGTCGCCTAAAGCCAAACCAATACGTACGTCCCCAAAATCAATGCCAAGAATTCGCATACCTCTATGCTCTCGCACGCTCTTCCTTCCGTCAATAAAACGCCCCCACCGAGAATCGGTGGGGGCAAGAAACGAACGAGAGGGCTATTCGGGATCGGGCAAGTTCTTCGCCCAGAAGTTCTCGACAGAATCCGAGTCCGAAAGGCGTCCGGGGACAGCTTTGGGATCGATCTTCGTTGGCGGCCTGGGCGGCTGCTGTTCGTCGACATCCTCCTTGGAATCGAACACCTCGCGAAACATCAGGTCCTCGACACGCTCCAGATCGGAAAGGCGTCCAGGGATGAACCTGAGACCATCCCAAGGCAGTTCGTCGGCCGCCTTTTTGGAATTACTGGCTGTATCCGACTTCTTACGAGAAGACATATCTTCCTCCTTTGTGTAAAGAAAATAACCTTATAACAAGCCTTTTGTCAATCCGCAGTTCTCCGTCTACGCTACGTTTTATGGTGGCAGCTATTCCCATTCCAACATTTCATTATGAACGAGACCTCATCTCGAAAGGCTTTGAAATCATCGCCGGCGTTGATGAAGCTGGCTGTGGTGCTTGGGCGGGACCTGTATTTGCCGCAGCCGTTATTCTTCCTCTTCACTCGCGCATTCGCCTTATCCGAGATTCAAAACGTCTCTCGCCGGCACAGCGCATGCGCGTTATTGAACAAATAAAAAAGAAAGCGATCGCTTGGAGCGTCGGCGTCGCTTCGCAGGAAGAAATTGACCACATAAACATTCGCCAAGCTTCTTTCCTCGCCACAAGACGCGCGCTTGAAAATCTGGGAGTCGCTCCGCAAGCTGTTTTAAGCGATGGGTTTACTATTCCGGAAATCAGCGTTCCTTGTACATCCGTTATCGGCGGAGATCGGCGCGTTAAGTCTATTGCCGCCGCATCCATCATTGCAAAAGTTCATCGAGATATTCTCATGGAAAAAATGGATGAAATTCACCCGGGCTACGGTTTCGCAGATCATAAAGGCTATGGAACCAAAAAACACCAAGAAGCGCTACGCAAACTTGGACCATGCTCCATTCACAGGAAAAGTTACGAACCGATTAGGATACTTCTGTAAAATCCCCATTCTCAAACAAAGGCTTTCCATTCACAAGAATGCGTTTTATATCGACAAAAACATCAACATGATAGCGTCCTCTTTTTTTTGCAATCTCTTTATAAATTCCATGTTTCGCACCGAGGGATAAATGTAATCCTTTCATCCGCTCAAAAGCCGTCATATCATCAAGCGGTCTTCCCTTTCCAATGGCAGGATTCAAGCCGAGACCGAATTCTCGCACAACAACAGGTTCGTCTTCCCGTATCAAATCAAGCACACGTAAAAATTCTTCCGGCGCGTCTTCTCCCGCTTCAAGAATGCCATTTTGAATGCGCACCAAAAACGGTGGATATTCTCTAGCCAGTAAATCCAATCCCGCAAAAGCAAAGATCTTTACTTCGCCGTTTATCGCCGTCAAATCTTCCGCCTCCGTAAAAACTTCTCCAATGGGAAATGTACCGCCGACATTTTGCATTTCGGAATAATCTCCAATATTCAATTTCGCCGACTTCATCCTTGATGCATAGGTTAAAACGGTATCTTCACATTCAACGACAACTTCTTCCGCTTCATCGAGGCGGTGTTTCAAGGCATGGCCAAGCGGACGATAATAACTTGGATCGTAAGCGAGCGTATCGATATAACGTTCTTCTTGTTCTTCCGTTATGCGGTTTAAATGCATGTGCTCGATCGTCTTAAGCTCGTGCTTGAATAATTCAATGCGAATACGAAACTCATTCAAGCGAAAATTGGTAGATTGAATCAAAACAACAAGATCTCCCGCCCGCCGCTCAGCGATTGCCGATTTCACTCCCGCATCTCCGGCTTCATTAAAATCAAGAAAAACGCCATCCGGAGCCGCCCGCCGATACGCCTCCGTAAGCACGCGGGACAGACGCGTTTCCGTATCATAGACAACTAAAACCGTCTCTTCCTGTTTGAGCATAAGCGCCCCCGAAAGAATTTGTTGGATATTTTTGGTCGCTTTTTCTAAAAGGATTTGTTCAGACATTGCCTAAGCCTATCCTAATCAGCAGCCATTGACAAAAACGGATTTTTCTGACAGATTCGCATGAGTCCTTTTCAATGTTTGGAGGAGGCATGGGCAACGAAAATCCGCTTCGTGGGCAGTTCTCTCGAGGCGCTTCAAGAACAACACAAAGCGCGTTCCAAGGAAGAATTATCAGTTGGCTTCGCGGCGTATTCAGCGCCGAATCCGTCAACGAACTCGGAGAGGAAGTGCGTAAACATTTCCCTCGATCAACCTACTGGATCGTAGACGCTTCCAAGCTGGAAACATTCGACAAAGGAGCGCGTGAAGTGTTTCTGAAACTCTTGCAAGAATTCAGTGCAGCCGGAGGCAAGGGCCTCGTCCTGCATTCCACGAATCAACTGTTCGCCATGGTGATACAGCGCTTCGCGAACAATGCAAACATTCGTCTTACCCTCGTCCGCAGCGGCCCAGAGCTTTCCGCACTGCTGCAAAAACCGCTTCCATTCGAGACACTCTAGTTCGTTCCCAAAGGAGGGAAAAGATGTTCGAAAAAAAGATCTCCGAGCAGACATTGAAAGCCATCGTCAGCAAGGCTCATAGAACGCATTACAGCATCCTCAATGGCTTCACACAGACAAGTCTGCGCGGATACATCGACAATGCGATCGTCGCAGAAATTCGCGAGGAGTTCCAAAACATCTTCACGCTCGAGACCCCTCTCTCGGTCTGGGTCGTGGATGCGATGGAAGTCGAAAGCTATGAAAGCACCGCAGTGCCGCTCTTTGGTGAGTTGATGGCCACACTGCATGAGCATGGCACAACGCTCCTCATCGTCGCGTCCACACCGGGCTCGAAAATGGGAATGTTCTTCTCCTCTATCGGATTCAGCTCGCCGCTGAGCATCAAACACTGCTCCAGCGCCGACGAAGCTGAAGATCTCGCGCGAGATTTCTTGGAGGCCGAAAAAGCCTCCAAAGACACGGGCAAGTAAGCCCTACACACTTCCGGTCGCTCCAAACTCTTGGAGCGGCCGTTTTGTTTTGGGGAAATATTTAAAAAAACAAAAAACTCCCCTTCTGGGGAGTTTTTTCTGGACACCGGAATCGGTGATGGTAGCCCGTAGGGGAATCGAACCCCTGTCTTCTCCGTGAGAGGGAGATGTCCTAGCCACTAAACGAACGGGCCATATTTTATTTTCTCGTCCACGCCAGCTCCTGTCGTACAAGTAATTCCTCTGCGCGAAGCGGTTCTGCCATAAGTTCTTTGATGACGCGTTCCATACGAACGCCTGTCGTCATAAGCGTCCCTTGGGAAGCTTTCGCGAGAACGATATCACCCGGATGAATGTAATCCTGGAGAAATCTTCCGGCTTCCGGCGTGTCATCGAACACGCGAATCTGACCTTCGGAGAGACCGTTTGCCAACGCACCTTCCGCCATGGCGTGCGCAAATATACCACTCACTGCGAGAAAATCAAGCCCTAGACGTCCCGCCTCCGCTCCAACCATTCGATGGAGTTTCTTGCTATCTTCGCCAAGCTCTCGCATTTCTCCAAGGCAGGCAATTTTCCGCTGACCCGGTTTTGTTTCCACGGAAGCGAGATCTCGTAATGCGGATAAAACCGCCGCAGGCGAAGAATTGTAGGTATCATCAAAAAGCGTCGTTTGTTTTATTCCAGGAATAATTCTTGTGCGTCCGCGCATCGGCTTAAAGTAGTTTGGTAATTCATTGTCTACGCTTCCATGAACATCCATTGCCGCACCGAGCGCAATGGCGGCACCAAGCGCATACGCAACCGGACTGCCAAATACGCCAGGAATCGTGAGCGTTTCGCGATGCGCATAGGTTTCAAATGTAACGCATAAACTCACCGGCATATTTCCGTGCTCTTCTGTATTCGTTAAAATACGTTTCCCAACAATACGCACAACGGAACCGTCGGCTTCACCGAAGGTAAGAACATGCGCGTTTGTTAAATGGCGCATAGAAAAAACACGCTTATCATCTGCATTCAGTATCACCGTTCCATTTTTATTCACTGCTTTCACCAGCGCCGCTTTTTCTTCCGCTAAAGCATCAATGGAAGAATAATTTTCCAAGTGAACCGGAGCTACATCCGTAGCCTCAGGCGTTACCGCTGTTATAATTGCTACATCGGGCGGAACCAATCCCGTGAGGTACGCAATATCCCCCGGATGATCTGCTCCCATTTCCATAACAAAAATTTTGGGACAGGTGCGAACAAGTCCAACACGAACGCTAAGCGAACGAATAAGCAGGTGCAGCCAAGCAAGAATAGATCGTCCCGGCGAAGCCATATCTAAAACCGTCAGCGGAACGCCGAGTTCATTATTATAATTTTTTTGTGATACGCGCATATCCGCGCCTTTCCCATCCGCTTCCAAAATAGCCGCGCAAGCCTGTCTCGTTGTGGATTTTCCCACGGCTCCGGTAATGGCAATAACAAAAGGTCTCTCTCGTTTTACGGCGATACGAGCCGTTTGTCCGAGCCAGCGATGAAGCAGAGTGATATTTGCCATAGTCCTTGTATCAAAACACGTTATCAAAAGAACGCAAAGCCTAGGGGGTTGGATCCGTCGTTGTGGCATCCGTCGGCAAAGGAGGAAGCGGCGCTAGAGGCTTCTCGATAATAGGCCGCTCAGGTTCCACGTGGAGATAGGAAAGGAGAAACTTCGCCATGGAACCAAATACCGGCGCAGCGGAAGACTCGGCATATTGCACCGTGCGCGGATGATCGACTTTTACCAGCATAACGAATTTCGGATCGCTTGCGGGCGCATAACCGGCAAAAGAACCAATGGTTCCATTCGTGAGATAGCCCCCGTTTTTAAAGTCAGGAATCTGTGCTGTTCCTGTTTTTCCGGCTACATAGTAGCCCGAAACGCCCGCTTGGGCTCCATGGCCATTTTCAACAACGGTTACCAGCATTCCGGAAACAAGCCGAGAGGTGCGTGTGCTAATCGGCTGTGAGACAACCTCAGGCTGGGTTTTTTGCGTCGTTCCATCGGGATGATGCACTTCGTCGATAATATAAGGGCGATAAAGCTTCCCCCCATTTCCCAAAGCGGCATAAGCGGTTACAAGTTGCATCGGCGTCACGGCAATACCCTGTCCGAATGAAGCCGTCGCAGCAAAAATATCTCCCGGTTTGGCGAGAGGTCGAATATCCCCTTTTGCTTCAGGTGCTAATTCAATATTTGTCGTTTTTCCAAAACCAAACTTTTCCACATAGCTTTTGAAGCGCTCTTTTCCAAGAAGGCGCTCAACGAAAATCGTTCCAAGGTTTAAGGACTTTTCCAAGACTTGCGTCATCGTCTGAACGCCGTGCGCCTGTTTGTCAGAATCTCGAATCGTAAAATTATCGATATGCTCTTCTCCCTTGTCAACATAGGTCGTATCGGGATTGATAAGTTTTTCATTCAGCCCCGCGGAAATTGTTACCGGCTTAAAAACGGATCCCGGTTCATATTGGCTAAATGTCACCGGATTATTAAAAACGGAAATATCATCAACGGTGTTATAGGTCTCTGGTTCAAAATCCGGCCAAGAACACATCGCCCAAACGGCGCCACTATTTGGATCTAATACAACAATGGAACCGGAGTCCGCTTGAAATTTGCCCACGGCTTCACGGATTTGACGGCAAGCCTCATATTGAATCGTGCGATCAAGCGTTAAAACAAGATCCGAACCATCGCTTGCTTCCTCAAGTTTTGTTGTTCCGAGGGTAAGTCGCCTTCCCGCCGCATCTTTTTCCAAAAGAATAGAACCATATTTACCCGCGAGCTCATCCTGTAGGGAGGCTTCAAGTCCGTAGCGTCCTACGCGCTTATTTTCGTCGTCATTATTCACAAAACCCAATACTTGGCCACCAATACCTTTTTCCGGATAAAAACGCGTCTGTGCTTTTGTGATGCCTACACCCGGAATATGTTTTGCATTCAGTGCATCCACCGTTTCCTGCGAAGCATCTTTTGTTAAAACGGCATATGTACTGCTGGCAATGATTTGTTCAAGCTCGGGAACAGGCGTTCCTAAAATCTGAGCGAGGTCTTCCGCGGTTTGTTGATCGTCTTTTATTTCGCGCGTGACAAGATACACCTGCCACACATCTTCGTCCTTCGCGATGGGTTGCAGGGTTCCATCCCAACGATCACGTAAATAAATCGTTCCGCGCTTCGGAACAAGGACTTGCTCAACTTCATGTTGATCAGAGGCAAGAATGCTATACGTCTTCGCATCAACAATTTGCAGTTGAAAAAGACGAATGACAATTCCGAGAAGAGGAAGCGCCAACAAAACCGCCACAAACGTAATACGCTTGCGAATAATATTGGGTGTTCCCTTCTTTCGGCGCTCCGAAAACAAAAAACGGCTGCTCATGGACTTCCGCATCATAGCAGGCGGAAGCGCTTGTTTCTACTTTTTCTTCTTTGGCCAATACGAGCGCGTTTTCAGCTTTTCCGGTAAGAATTCTTGATCCGCGTCCGGATCATCGGGTGTGTAAACATAGTCTTTTCCATATCCAAGATTTTTCATCAATTTGGTTGGTGCATTACGCAAATGAAGCGGAACCGGTTCATGCGGAAGATCTTGAATATCTTGTTTTACACGGCCATAAGCCATATAAAGCGCATTCGATTTTGGTGCTTCCGCTAAATAGACAATCGCTTGCGCCAAATGCACCCCACATTCGGGCATACCAAGAAAATGACAGGACTGAAAAACCGCCACAGCTTGCACAAGTGCCTGCGGATCAGCAACGCCGATATCTTCCGAAGCAAATCGAACGAGACGCCGCGCAACATACAGCGGATCTTCTCCGGCTTCGAGCATTCTGCCGAGCCAATACAAAGCCGCGTTCGCATCATTTCCGCGCAGAGACTTATGAAGCGCAGAAATAATATTGTAATGTTCTTCTCCGTTTTTATCATAATGAATATGCGTTCGCTGAACCGTTTCTTTTATCTGTTCGACGCTGAGCTTTTTTTCATCGGGCGCAAGCGCTTTAACCGCCATATCCAAAGTCGTAAGTGCATTACGTACATCTCCATCCGCAAGATCGGCGATCAAAGTAATCGCATCTTCTTCAAGCACGATCGCACCACCAAGTCCCGACTTCTCATCTTCCAAGGCGCGTTTCAAAACGGAAATAATATCTTCGCGTGTGAGCTTTTCAAAAACAAAAACCTTCGTACGCGACAAGAGGGCGGAAATAACTTCAAAACTGGGATTTTCTGTGGTCGCTCCAATAAGAATCACCGTTCCATTTTCAACAAAAGGCAAAAGCGCATCTTGCTGTGCTTTATTAAAGCGATGGATTTCATCAATAAAAAGAATCGTTCGCCGTTCATGATATTTTAATGCATCTTCCGCTGCACGAACGGCCTGGCGAATATCGGCGACGCCCGCCAATACAGCGGACAGTTCAATAAAAGAAGCTTTTGTTAGTCTGGTAATGACTTTCGCGAGCGTTGTTTTTCCACAGCCGGGCGGACCCCAAAAAATCATCGAAGGAATTTCGTCATGTTCAACCAGCGCTCGGAGCGGTTTTCCTTCTGCAATTAAATGCGCTTGTCCGGCAATATCGGAAAAAGTCTTCGGACGCATGCGCTCCGCAAGAGGCTGATAGCTCTTTTTTCGCTTATCTCTCGCATGATCAAACAAGTCCGTCATAGACCGAAAATGTATCGAACAAAAACCGAACAGTCAAATAATACCTAAAATTACAGAGCGTTTTTATAAAGTAGTCTTGAAAGATCCCCTATTTCTCGCTGTAAAATCCTTCCCGTGTGAGACATTTCAAGTCTTTCGCATGCTTGTTCCGCCACCGCATGCGTAAGCGGTACACGTTCCCCTGTTTGCGGATGCTGCACTTGCTTGCTCGCGTCCAAATCACGTAAAAGCGCGGGAAGAAAAGAAGCGGCCGTTCGATTTGATTCACGCAAAGCCGTTTGAGCGCGCAAAAGCCGTTTAGCATTCCCAACGCGAAAACCATTTTTCACCGCATAGGCACGAAATGCTTTTCCAAGTTGCGTATCTTCGTGTTTTGCGAGCGGTGCAAATCCTCCGACCACGGCCGCATGGCGACTTCGCATAATCATGTGGCTTCCAAAAAAAGCCTGCTCGGGCGCCATCTGTGATTCAGCGCCTTTAAAAAAACGTTCAATCTCCGCCCAAGAACGTTCCAAAATAAAACGATCAAACGCCGCGCGTAAGCGATCACGTTCTTCCGGCGCCTGTGTATCCGGATCAAATACAAAATTCACGCCTCCGGAAGCGGCGATGATTTCCGGCTCCTGATCAAAAAGAGCTAAAAGTTTTTTAAGATAATGCGCATCCGTAAATTGAACATCCGCATCGGTGGAAACAAGTAGACCTTCTCTTCCCGCGCGTTCATAGCGAAGAACCGCTTCCGCAAGCACGCGATTGCGCGCGCGACCGACATTGCCGGCATGCAATTCTTTGCCCATATGACTTTTATCAATCACGTACACCGGCAGATGTTCTCGAATATTTTGTGCTCTCTCAATAATTTCTTGTGAAAAACGATGTGCGCCAAAAAACGCATCCGCATTCCGCCAAACTGGAAGTTCTAGAAGGAGCGTATTCATCCGCCGCGCTTTCCGCTCTCGCTCCGTTCCATCATCTTCCGGATTGTTTACAAGGCAGATAACTTCACTCAAAGAACCTGCATCTTGCATATGCAAAATCGATTCCAGTACTTCCAAAATCCGCAATACAGGCTCTCCATACGCGGGAAGCATAAACGTTACGCGGCAACGCGGATCAAGCGACGTAGCGAGCGTCTCTTCTCCTTTGAGCGTCTTTTGAAGATACGCTCCAACGCGTTTATGCATAGATAGAGCTATTGTAACACGAAGAGCACATTCCGTTCCTTATCGCGCTACGACAAGATACACGAGATAGCCAAAATAAGACGCTAAAAGAAGTGAACCCTCCACACGATCAAGACGCCTTCGCGGAGCGATGAAGAGAAAAAGCATGAGAAGAAGCGTCGCGCCGATCGCAACGAAAATATCACCAAGAATATTCACGGGAACGGAAATGGGACGAATGGTGGCTGTAAACCCAAGAATCCAAAAAATATTAAAAATATTGGAACCAATAATATTTCCCACGGCAATATCAGCCCGATGTTTAAACGCTGCAACAGCAGAAGTCACTAATTCAGGCAAAGATGTGCCAATGGCAACAATAGTTAAACCAATCAATCTTTCGGACAGACCGAAGTTTCGCGCCAACATAACCGCACCGGAAACAACGGCGCGTCCACCCAAAGCAAAACCAATAATACCAGCAACCGTAAGTAAAACAGCCTTCTTCATTTTCATGCGTTTCACTTCAACGTCTTTCAAGTCCGCGGGACGACTCCCGTCTCGAACCATCTTGAACATATACGCCATAAAAAGTGCAAAGAAAGATAGGAGGATGATTCCATCAGAACGCTGGAAGGTTGCGATACCTGTATGTAAAGAACCGAGCGCCATTACGCCAAGAATAACGATAGCGAGAAGGCTAAAAGGGATTTCTTTCCACGTTGTTGAACGCTTAACCGTAAGCGGATAAATAATCGCAGCCACGCCTAAAATAAGAAGAATGTTCGCAATATTGGAGCCAATGATATTTGCAACAGACAAATCCCCGCTTCCGGTAAACGCAGCGATTAAACTCACAACAAGTTCCGGAGCACTGGTTCCAAATGCGATGATCGTGAGTCCGATCGTGAGATCCGGAACATGAAATCGCTTCGCGACTACCGAAGCGCCGTCAATCAGCCAGTCTGAAGATCGAACCAGGAGAAAGAATCCAAGACCGAGCAACAACAACGGAATCATGGTCATGAGCTATTCCGTTGCAATAAAATCTTTATAATTCATGTCCATCACGGTTCGGTAAATGCGACCGCGACTTACGATACCGACGAGCTTATCTTCCTCCACAACCGGAAGCCGATGAACTTTTTTTGAAAGCATGAGCGCCCCTGCCTGCATAATCGGCATATCCGGTTCCGCGGTAAAGGGCGATGGGGACATAAAAATCTCCACGCGATGTTTGCGAATATCACCTGCCTTCTTCTCGCGCTCTTCATGATTTACGTACTGCTCCGGATGCATGTAATAGCTTTGATAGAACGGGTACAAAATACGAAACAAATCTTTTTCCGAAACAACGCCGACTAAATGACCTTCCTCGTCCACAACCGGCGCACCGGAAACGTGATTGTTTCGAAGGATTTTCATTACGTCCGCATAGGGGGTTCCCACGGGCACCGTAATAAGTTTGGTTTCCATGATATCTCGGACTTTCATATATTCATATCATACGGCGGCTCGACGCCTTATGCAACTCGGTTTATGATGGGCACATGAAAAAACACTGGAAACTAGCCAGCTGGAATGTAAACGGCGTCCGCGCCATTGAAAAAAAAGGCTTTTTTGACTGGTTTCAGGACGGAAAATACGACATTGTCGGTTTGCAAGAAACCAAGGCGCATGTCGAGCAACTTTCTCAAGAACTCGTTCATCCGGAAGGCTATGAATCCTATTGGTCTTCGGCTATTCGAAAGGGCTATAGCGGAACGGCTGTGTACACAAAAGAATCGCCTATCTTCGGAGAAACAAGTTTCGGCGATCCGTTTCTTGATGGGGAAGGCCGCATTGTTCTTCTCGAATACGAACCGTTTTATCTTTTCAATGTCTACTTCCCAAACGGAGGTTCCGGCGCAGAGCGACTTGCGTTTAAGCTGGAATTTTACGATCGGTTTTTTTCTCTCATTGAAAGCTATCGAAAAAAGAAACCGATTATTTTTTGCGGCGACGTAAATACAGCGCATGAGGAAATTGATCTCACGCATCCAAAACAAAATGAACATTCAAGCGGCTTTTTAGAAATTGAACGCAAGTGGATCGATAAGCTTGTACAAAAAGGCTACATCGATACGTTCCGCATGTTCGAGAAAGGCGGTGAACAGTATTCTTGGTGGGATATGAAAACGCGCGCACGCGACCGTAACGTTGGCTGGAGAATTGATTATTTCTTCATAAGCAAGGAACTTGAGAAGTATGTAAAAAACGCTTGGATAGAAACAACTGTTCTCGGTTCGGATCATGCGCCCGTTGGACTTGAGCTTAGTTGTTAAATCAATCAAGAAAAACACCCCGTAAGAAACGGGGTGTTTTTCTTTTTCCTTTGTTTAATTCCCGATAGCCGCTTGAATGGCGGATTTCAAGTTTGCATAAGGAACAGCGCCCGAAATGAGCTGCGAGTTTCCGTTTGCATCAACAAGGAAGGTTCCCGGCGTGCCGGTTACACCAACATTCGTACCGGAGTTTTCTTCGTCCATGACTTTTTGCGCGTATTTGCCGCTATCAAGACAGTTTTGGAATTTTGTCTGATCAAGTCCGATCTCTTTTGCCAAAGGACCGAGATCCGTCAGAGCAAAGCCCGTACCATTTGAAGTCGTTCGCTCAAAAACCTTGTCGTGAAAGGCCCAGAAGGCATCATTTCCGCCAAGCTCAGCCGCACATTCGGAAGCCTCAGCTTCTTTCTGCGCATTCTGGTGAAAGCTCAAAGGATAGTGACGATAGGCAACAGCAAGATCATTTGGGAAGTCCTGCATCGCTTGAAGAAGCGTGTTGTGAAATTGCTTACAGAACGGGCACTCGAAATCGGAGTACTCAATAAGCGTTACTTTTGCATTCTTTGCTCCGCGGACATGATCATCGCTCGAAATAGGATCCGGATTACCCGCTGGCGCGGCAACATCACCCGCAGCAGGAGCTGCTGCGGGTGATGGCGCGACGGCGACGGTAGCGCCCTTTGCCGTTCCGCCCAAGCTCAGGCCGGAAGTAAGAATTAAAACGAGACCAAGAATGGCTGCAAGAGCCACGCCCGAGACAAATCCAAAGCCAAAGCTCGCCTTCGGATTCATTCCCTGAAAAAAACCATTTTCTGCGTTCATAGATTATACAATAAAGATTTATAGAGAGTCGTATTTGTTCATGGCAAAACTTCCAAAAGCAGTGCATCCGAACGTGAGAAAAACGATGGAAAAAACGCATGCTCTCCTGAAAGAAAAGGAGTGCATCTTCCCCAAAGCCAAAAGAGCTGTCGTGCGCGCTGTCTATAAAATGCACTTGTTCTTTCTCGAAAGAATGTCAGCGCGATGGACGCCAGAGGCAGGAAAGCGATGAAAACAAAAGGAAGGACTGCAACACGAGGCAAATCTGTTTCTAAGAGCACGCTTGATGGAAGCGCTGCGAGATCATTTAATGTAGGCGCTTTACACTGAAGAGCCGAGGTCTGAATAGGTCCGCTCTCCGTAATACAAGAAACAGCAAAAACCGACACCGCAAGAACGGAGATAAAAAGGAGTTGAGCAAGCGCAAGCACGCGGAAGACGCGCTGATGCGGCTTATCGAGAGTGCGGGTGAAAAGCATGGTGACTTTGTATCATGTGAGACGGTGCAAATCCAGAAATCGATTTAAGGAAGATTATTTGTGAAACTTATGGCGCGATCGGGGGAGGAATTCTCGGCCTTCCAAAGGGAAGCAATGGGTCAAAGTTCCAAGGAAGAACCGCGCGCGCCTGAAACTCAAGGTCAGCCGTTTGCTCGCCAAGAACTTTAATGAAGCTTCCTTTGCTTGGAATCCAATGACGTGGCGTCATAACATCTTTTTTATAAAGAACCGTCCATTCTTTTCCTGCGGAATCTTGTAAGTGAATCACGCGAAGCTCCGCCGACCAATCGCTTACTTCGCCACGAATCAAGCCACCCTCCGGATGTTCCCAAATATTTTCCCTTTGTTCCGCAAGACGCTCATAAAAAGGCATCCGCTGCGAGGCGCGTTCAACTCTCTCACCCCAGCCGATTTTAAAGAAAATTAAGCCAAGCGGAATACTGAGAAGCACAACGCCCACAAAAACACTTGCCCAACGATATCGATACCCGCGCTTCGTGTGACGAATATTATATTCAGCCACAAGAAGAAAGCTGACTAAAAGAACAAGCCAAACATATGGCATTGCCGCCAAAATAAGTCCTTTGGAAGGCGCTTGAAAAAATGCCAAACCAAGACCATCTGTGACGAGCAGAGTTAAAATAACGGAAACAGCAATTCCGCCCACAAGAACGCAGACGGCTGCCAAGACCCATATTACCCATTCTCTAAGCAAAAACTCCCATTTGGGTTTGGGCTGTATCCCCTCTTTTTGAATGCGCTCAAGCACATCCTGGCTTATTTCTTTGTTGCTCATAATGCTTCTTTGATAGAAAGGAGATTTGCGGATTCTCTTAACTGTTTTTTCGCGCGATGCAAAAGCGTCGCGATCGTGCCTTCCGGTTTCTGCAAAATATCCGATATTTCAGAATAATCTTTTTCTTCCAAATATTTCAAGACAAGAACTTCTCGATATTTCGCATCCATTTTGGACAGAGCGTCCGCCATAGCTTCTTGAAGAAACGCGCGGTCAATGTCTTTTGAAAGATCCATATCGTCGCGCAAACGGTTAATCACATCCTCACCAAGTTCATATGTATGTCCCTCCGGTCGCCGATCGCGCTTTCGAAATTGACTGATAACTTCGTTTCGAGCGATGCGATAAATCCACGAGGAGAATTTTTGCGCCGGATCGAATCCGCGAAGATTGACATAGGCTTTAATAAAAACCTCTTGCAGAATATCTTCCGCGCCCATTTCGTCCACATTCGTAAGACGCTTGATGTACCGTAAAAGCGGGCGCTCAAATCTGTGAATGAGTACCGAGTAGACATCTCTGTCTTTTAAGGTTTGTGCAACAAGCTCTTCATTCGTCGGCTCGGAACGTCCAGGCTCAGTCATAGCTCATGAAATAATACGTCTAGATCACCCTGTTTCTTTCAAAAGGAAAAAAACATGCCTTCCTTTCTCAAACATGACAGCTTCCAAGCCCATGCTTTTTAAGATATTGCTGATGATATTCCTCTGCTTTCCAAAAAGGCGCCGCGGGGACGATTTCTGTCACAACGGGATTTTTCCACTTTCCACTTTGTGTCTGCGCCTCTTTTGATTTTTCGGCCAGTTCTTTTTGCTCGGGCGTGTGATAAAAAATCACAGAACGATATTGCGTCCCCACATCCGGTCCCTGCTGATTCAATGTCGTCGGATTATGATTCTCCCAAAATTTTTTTAGCAATTCCTCATAAGAAACTTTTGCGGGATCATAGACAAGCTGAAGCACTTCAGCATGACCCGTTGCCCCCGTACAAACGTCTTCATACGACGGATTTGCAACCGTCCCGCCCATAAATCCAACCGTGGTGGAAAGAACGCCATCCACTTGCCGATACAGTTCTTCAACGCCCCAAAAACACCCACCGCCAAATGTCGCTGTTTCTTGCTTTGCCATACGAAAAAACGAATGCTTAAAATCCTAACTTGATTCTGCTGTACTTATTCAATGTATAAGCAAAACGGAATGCTTGCACCGCGGCGACAACCAACATCAATCCAACAAGAATCCCAAGAAGATTCGGATAGATAATGATGAGAATACCAACCAAAAGAGAAACAACTCCGTAAAAAACGAGATTTTGAACGGCTTGCTGCACAATGCCTATAACGAACTCATGTTGTTCTTTCATAGAAAAGAGGACATGAAAATATTGATAAATTCAGCTTCATGGTAGCATAGGGCGTAAATCAATGCATCCTCCTTTATGCGTATATTAGCCAATGACGTGCCAACGAATATTCCGGGAGCCGAACAAGCCGGAGGCGGAGGAACGGGAAACTTAACCGCTCTCCTTGGCCCGCATGCAGCCCTACAAGGCCATGTTTGGATAGGCGTTTGTTATCGAGGTACGCGCGCAAAAAAACCTTTCTTTAGAAAGATCTACGATAAAAAACGACAAATATTCGTTACGTACTTTTTTCCTTCGGCAAGCGCGACGGCCATTGTTAAAGCGCCAACCCAGGGAGATCCTCGGGAGATTTTGCGACCGGAAATCGAAGGAATGAAACGGCTCATGAAACGCATGAAGCCGGATATCGTCTTTCTAAACGGTTACAGTTTGCAAGGATGGCTTATGCTGGCCGCCGCGCAAGAGCTTCAGCTTCCGCTTGTGATGAAACATGGCGGCCTTTGGAAAATTGAAATTGATCTCTACCGCGATCTGTACAGCCCCGCGGGACGGAAATTACTTTGCGATATGGAACGCGACATTTCTCGCTACGCGGATTTGGAAATCTTTTTAAATGAAACAAGCCGCGAACAATACAAAAAGATTATTGCACCGCTCCCAATACAGCCTCACGCCGTGATTCCACAGCCGCTTCCCCCGCTCCATCCAAGGCGTCACGCAAAACACAAAGATGAGCGCGTTCAAGTTGGCATCGTGGCCCGCTGGGATCGCATTAAAAATCACAAAGCTTTTTACGCCGTCGCGAAACGAGCGCATGAACTTGAACTCCCTTGGGATTTTCATGCTGTCTGCGCATTCCCGGCACATCCAAAACGCCGGCTTGGACGTATCTACAAAAAATACGTCACGGTACATCCGCCCATGAAAAAGCCGGAGCTGTTTTCTTTTTACGATAAAATGGATATCGCTCTGCTCCCTTCGCTGTACGATGTAATGCCACATGTCGTTATTGAAGCAGCAAGCCGCGGCATCGGAACGATTATCGCAGAAAACGTCGGTTGGCGGAGCGTATTTGAAAAAACAAAAAATCGAATTTGGATCGACAGCTTTACCGACCCAGATGAAACCATTCGAAAAATGAAGCGCTTGAAAGGAAAAAATCTTTCCCCGGAATTTTTTCAGTACGCGAAAAAACACATGAACAAAACAAAGGTTCTTGACCGCTATTTAGAAACATTTGCGCAAGTCATAAAGGCTAAGAAGGATTGACATTAAGAGGGAATTATCGCATACTTATTCTGATTTTCGGCATCGGCAGCCGATCCGCGCTATGATTATCCTTTCGAACGAATACCCCTCAAATATTCCTGGCGCGAGCCGAGCGCCACAGGGAGGCCCCGCACGTTTTGCTCGTGATTTGTCCGCTTCACTGGTCGCAAACGGACACACCTGGGTCGGCATTCAAAGAGTTGGAACAAAAAGCGGCCCTCCAAAAGCGCGCTTTTTAGGAGCAAGTAAAAACCGCCGTTTTTGGGAAGCGAAGATCTCCTACGAAGCATACAAAAAAATCACAAACGCGAAATCGGTAAAGTCTCCTGTAAAAATCTTACGTAAAGAAATCGACATCATCCGTTTCATCATACGGGAAGAAAAACCCGATCTTCTTTTTTTGAATGGATTCGCTCTTCATGCTTGGGTGCTTCTTCGCGCCGCGTATGAAGAAGGAATTCCTGTCGTCATGCAACATGCCGGCATCTGGAAAAAAGAAATTCAAATCTACAAAGATTATTTTTCCCAAGCGGGGCGCCGTCTCATGTATGCCATGGAACGCAATCTCACCGACTATGGCGCGCATGAAATATTTCTGAATGATTTCAGCCGAAAAGCCTATGAAGCGCTGATCGGAAAAGTCCCGAAGTCACATTGCCACATTATTCCGCTCCCGATGCCCATAAGTCTGTGCGAAGTAGCTAAAGCCCCTTCCAAATCGGCGGTGAAACGTATTGGTATTGTCGCCCGTTGGGATCGCATCAAAAATCACCCGGCATTTTTGGCCGTAGCGCGCGAGGCACAAAAGCAAAAACTCACCTGGGAATTTCATTCGGTCACCCGTATTCCGGAAACGAATAAAATGCTTGCGCTGAAAAATGAATACCGGAAGCGCGTCATTGTTCACGGACTCATGAAAACCCCAAAGCTCGCGCAATTCTATCGCGATATGGATCTTATGCTCCTTCCCTCCAAGTTTGACGTGTCACCGCATGTCATCCTGGAAGCCGCCTGCCAAGGAACGGGAACCATTATTTCTAAGAATGTTGGATGGGTTGATGAGTATCGAAAAACAAAAAACGGTATCTGGATCGCCGACTTCGACAAGCCAAAGGATGTTGTAAAAAAAATGCAAAAGCTCATGGGAAAAAAACAAAACAGTACGTTCTTCACCTATGTAAACAAAACACACGATCCAAGTCGCGTGCACAAACAATATTTAACTCTCTTTGCAAAAGTTGCCGGCTAACCCTTCTTGATTATGCGCATAGCTCAGCTTGTTTCCCCTCTTAACGCAACCACGCGTCGTTCAAATAAAGCCATCTACAGCCATGTTGGAACGCTTTGTGATGAAATGCAACATGCCGGAAATGAAATGCATCTCTTCGCTTCCGGAGACTCAAAAACCGATGCGAAGCTTCACGCAGTCAATGAGAGCTATCTCGATATTCCGGAGATAAGTGATTTTGAACGAACCTATTCCACAGAGTTACTCATCTCTGAGTGCTATGAGTTTGCGAAGCATCTCGATATTATTCACTCGCATTTCACATTAAAAACGGCCTTCTTTACAGGGCTCGTGGATGTTCCAACGGTTGTCAGCGTTCACAGCCCTATTCGCGATGAGCTGAAACCATTTTTGCGCAAATTCAAATCAAATTATTATGTTTCGTTCTCTCATGCACAGCGAAAACAGCTTCCGGATCTGAATTGGTTTGCAAACATTTATCATGGCATTGATACAAAGCTTTTCTCCTATAAGGCTAAACCGGAAGATTATTTTCTCTACATTGGAAGAATTGTTGAAGAAAAAGGCGTGCACATTGCCATTGAGGCCGCGAAACAAGCCGGCGCAAAACTCGTTATCGCCGGAAGGAGCTATCAGACGGGCGGCTATTGGCAAAAGCAGATTGAAGGATTGATTGATGATAAACAAATCATCTATGTCGGCGAGGCGAATCTTGAGCGAAAAATTGAACTGTATCAAAACGCAAAAGCCGTTCTCTTTCCAACGCAATTTGAAGAGCCTTTCGGTTTGGTTATGATCGAATCCATGTCTTGCGGAACGCCTGTTATCGGTTGGGATAATGGTTCCGTTCGTGAAGTCTTAAAAGACGGCGTGAGCGGATATGTTGTCAATGATTTAAAATCCATGGTTGACGCCATGAAGTCTATCGACGGGATCTCGCGCCAAGCCTGCCGCGAACGCGCCGAGCGTCTTTTCAGTAACGAAACAATGGTCGAAGGGTATCTCCGTGTCTATAACCGCGTCCTCGAAGATCAAAAGAGGTTGCAGAACTAGCCTATGCGCATTGCACAAGTTGCCCCTATCAACCACAAAATCGCCACACAATCGGAATACGGCGTTTACTCCAATGTCGCTCTCATCTGTGATGGAGCCGTTGATTTTGGACATAAAACAACGCTCTTCTCCGCCAAAGATGCGGAAACAAAAGCAAAAATCGACGGCATTATAGAAGCAAACTCGCGCAGCTTAGGCATGACTGACCAGGAAGCGCTTCCGCTCAATCACATGAACTTGTCACGCTGTTTTCAGCAAGCGGAGAAGTTTGACATCATTCATTCGCATTACAGCACCTTTGGTACGTACTATGCTCCGATTGTGGATCAGCCAACCGTGCATAGCGTGCACAATCCATTGTCAGACAATTTTCTTAAAATTAAAGAGTTCGTGAAAAATCAAAAATACATTTCCTTTTCCCTCGCACAACGAACGCAATATCCGGATCTCAACTGGATCGCTAACATTTATCACGGCATTGATGAATCATTGTATCAATTCTCTCCCACGCACAAAGGCTATCTTCTCTATCTCGGAAGGCTGATTGAAGAAAAAGGCGTGCATCACGCCATTCAAGCGGCGAAGGCTGCGGGTAAAAAACTCGTCATTAGCGGCATGAGCCGTTTCGACTCAAGCTACTGGCAAAAAGAAGTGGAACCACATATTGATGCAAAGCAGGTAAAATATGTCGGCCCGTCAGACTTGGAAAGAAAAATTGCGCTCATGCAAGGTGCTGAAGCGCTCTTGTTTCCAACACAAGCGGAAGAAACCTTTGGGCTTGTTATGATCGAAGCAATGGCCTGCGGAACACCGGTCATCGGATTTG
>PCSZ01000076.1:26540-28017 GCA_002786495.1 Candidatus Uhrbacteria bacterium CG22_combo_CG10-13_8_21_14_all_47_17
TGTCGTACAAGACGCAAAAGAAATGGAACAAGCCATTCACGCCATCGATAAACTGGATCGCATGGAAGCACGCAAACGTGTTGAGATTTACTTCACCGCAAAAAAGATGGTTTCCGGATATCTCAAGGTATACGCACGCGTCCTAGATGAATGGAACTTTAAAAACAAAAAGTTCCTCCTTTCAAACCCATGGAAAAAACGCAGATGAGTCTGCATTTTTTTCTTTTCGCGGAGAAGGTATGATGCGTGCATATGAAAAAGACATCGAAGCAAATTGAGAAGAAAATCGGGCTGGTTGTGCTCGTAATCTGGGACGGCTTCGGCGTCGCGAAGAAACACCTTGGAGATGCCACGCAAATCGCTCGTATGCCCGTGTGGCGTCGGCTTTGCAGGACGCATCCCTATTCCCTCTTAAAAGCCCGTGGAAAGTGGGTGGGGCTTCCAGAGACGCATCCGGGCAACTCCGAGGCCGGACATCAAACAATCGGAGCGGGACATGTTGTTCCCGGTGACATTCTGACAATAGACAAAACAATTAAAGACAAAACTTTTTTTACAAATCCAGGATTTTTAGAAGCGGTTCAGCATGTTAAAAAAAATAAAAGCGTTCTTCATCTCATTGGTCTGCTTACGGAAGACAGAAGCGGCCATGCGTGTCCAAAACATATTCGTGCTTTAATCGAAATGGCAAAACAGCAAAAAGTTCGTCGCGTCGCTCTGCACATTTTTACCGACGGAAGAGACACGAGTCCGCTTGATGCGGAACAGCTTATTGCGCATCTCGAAAGCGAGCTGCCTTCGAACTTCGTCATCGCGAGCGTCATGGGACGTTTTTACGCTATGGATCGCAATCGACGCTGGGGAAGAACCCTGCTCGCTTACAATGCCATTACCCATGGCGAAGGCGTGCGCGCCGACTCAGCCAGCCATGCAATCGCTCAAGCGTATAACCGAGGAGAAACGGATGAATTTGTCTTACCGACGGTCATTTGTGAAAAGGATGTCTGCGTCGCTCCTGTTCGAGACAATGACGCCGTTATTTTTTGGAACTTGCGTTCAGACCGCGCGCGTCAAATGCTCAAACCATTTGTCGAACCGCATTTTGAAAAGCTTCAGCCGGAAGCTCCGAAGCGGCATGCTATCGTCAAACATCTCTACTTCGTTACGCTCACGGAGTTCGGTAAAGGCCTTGATAGTGTTGTTTCGGCCTTTCCTCACCACGAACTGCGCGACACACTGCTTGAAACATTGCGCCACAAAAAGCAACTCTATGCCGCGGAGTCTGAAAAGTTTTCCATGGTCACCTATTTCATGAATGGCGGATATGACGCACCAAAATTCGGTGAACATCGTCTTCGCGTGGAATCTCCATATGTCACAAATTACAAAGACCGTCCGGAAATGAGCGCGAAGAAACTCACGGAACGCCTGCTTAAACGCATTCCTAAACATGATTTTATAACGGTGAACTACGCAA